>JACPDY010000088.1 GCA_016183775.1 Bacteroidota bacterium | reverse complement strand
TATAGAAAATCAGCCGCTTAGTACTAACCTTGACAATCCCGAAGCGCTAAGCTATCTTCGCCTAACGGACGAGCAAGAAAAAGGGGATTTAGTAGTAAACCATTTTGAAAAAAGTGTCCAGTTATTAGGGGGCTAAGACAATAAAGGACTTTACACTGATTGTTGGAAAATAATACTTAAAGCCAAAAAACTGGCTTATGAAATTGAAAAGTTTGAATTGGTCAGAGAATTAATAATGTGGGAAAGAAAAATATGGCTATCAACTAATTCTCCTGAAATTAATCTTCAAAAACTTACAGAAGAGCGAAAAGCTATTCTTAATAAATTGCATATTATTGATAACTATTGCCGGGTTCAGGACTCACTTAATTCTTTTTACAACAAAATTGGAAAACCCAGGAATGAAAGAGAGCAGGTACTGCTAAAGGCAATTATCGAAGATCCTTTACTGCGAACAACATCCAATTTTCAAACTTTTACGTCTGAATGTATCTATTATAATATATATGGACTTTATACAAGTATTACCGGTGATTTATTAAACTGCTTTCAATCTATTGTTAAAACAATTGAATTATTTGAAAAATATCCAAGAATATTGGAGCTCAAATTAAATCATTATACTTTCTCACTTTCTAATCATATACTTTATAGTATTAAACTCCAGAGATATGAAGAGGCGAATATTAGTATTCAAAAGCTTAAAAATATTTATCACAAGTTACCGCCACATAAAATAGATGTAAAAAATAAAATACTTTGTCAAATTTATACGCATGAGACCTATTTTTCTTTAGAAACCGCTTCTTTTAAAACAGGGTTTTTGTTGATTCCCAAAATTGAAAAACAATGGGCAAATTTATATCCGGACGGGCGGTCGCTTCACAAGGTTAAACTAATGTTTAATATTACTTTGATATTTTTTTGTAATTCCAGGTATACCCAATCTCTTTTGTGGTTAAACAAAATATTAAATGAGAGCGACAAACATAATAATAGAGGACTCAATAATTTTTGCAGGATATTAAATCTTTTAATCCATTATGAATTGGGAAATTATGATTTACTTGAATACGAGGTAAAAAACACCTATCGTTATTTTTCAAAAAAAGAAGGACTTTATTTGTTTGAAAAAGCATTGATCAATTTTTTTAATAAAATATCAAGAAACAGAAATGGTCAAAAATCGACAGAGGTCTTTAAGGCTTTACTTCACGAGATTTCCAATGTTGAAAAAAATTCAAAAGAGAATGAAACGCTTCAATATTTTGATTTTTTCTCCTGGATTGAAAGCAAAATACAAAATCGATCATTTGCAGGAATCGTAAGAGAGAAAACAAAATTAGTTGGCAGTAATGGTAGTTGATGGTTGCTTGTTGTCGATTTGTTTACTTTAACAACGCCCAACCAACAATTTTTTCAACCATTCCTAAGTCGCTTCGATATCCAGCTAAAGAATTTATCATACCTTGTCTTCTTTCCAATAATACCGTTAAATCCTTCCACAATCAGTACTATTCCGGGTATTACAGTTATAACAAAAACGAATGGCCATAGTTTCAGATAAGTACCCACAATGGAAAGAATACTTAATAAAAAACCGACAAACATCCCGAATAAGAATAAGAGGTGGAAAAGTACGGGATGCGATTCACGCATGTCCTTCGCTCTGTACCGGGCTTTATTATAACTGTTCCAGTCGTAATGAAAATCCTGGTTCCTTTTTTTTGTATTGTAACCGGTGCTGTCTTCGGTTTGAGACTTGTGGCCTGTACCGTTTCGGTATTTGTATTTAAGATCAAACCGAAAGCGTTTATTTTCATCGGTAAGCACTTCATAGGCCTCATTGATAAGTGCGAATAATTGATTCGCGTTAGCGGAGCTGTTTACGTCGGGATGATAAATTTTAGCTTTCAGGCGATAGGCTTTTTTAATTTCTTCCTGTGTCGCGCTGATGGAAATATCGAGTATCTTGTAATAGTCGTGAAACATCTGATAGAGGTTTGCCGCAGTAAACAGGTGTTTTGTACAAGGTAACACTTTTTAACTTACCGGTACTATTCCGATACCTGCTAAGATTATGTAATGCCGGGTTATTTGAATACAAAGATTTCTTAATTTTAAGAGCATTATTGAGCAAGTTGTTATGAGTCATGGATTGTTGGATGTTTACAAAATAATTTCACCGGCCATTGCTACTGCAGGTGTATATTTCTTTACAACGGATAAGGGAGTGCAGTATGAAGTTCGTTTCGGTCGCCGGCAGGATAATATTTTACATGCCACTATTGTTTTTGGAGTTATTAACGATGAGTTTGAAGGAGAGGAGTACATCGTGACAAACAAAGGTGAATTGTATCGTGTTATGGCCACAATAGTTAAAGTTGTAAAACTGTTCATGGAACAGCATACAAAAATGGTGTCGTATGAGTTTACAGGCATTTCAAAGGAAGGTGAAGATGAGAGCAGGCTTTCACAACGGATAAATCTGTATAAACGCTATCTTCCTAAAATATTTGACGTAAATGTTTGGGGGGTTGATTATAGTAAAGGAAATACGGTATTGGTAAACAGAATTTAAACATACAGCATTTTGAAATCAACACAGTTAAAGGATCTGGAAAGTTTTTTAAAGACAAAACGTAACATTGTAATTGTCACTCATTGGACTCCCGATGGCGATGCGATGGGGTCTTCTCTTGGTTTATATAATTTTTTAATACAGCTTAAACATCGTGTCACTGTTATAACTCCAAATGATTATCCCCAGTTTTTATTTTGGCTTCCGGGCAATAAAAAAGTCCTGGTGTTCAGTGAAAAGACAGGTCAGGTAAAAAAGGCGGTTGCTAAAGCCGATCTTATTTTTTGCCTTGATTTTAATTCACTAAAACGTATTGATAAATTAGGTGATGAAGTTGCAGTAAGTAAAGCGAAAAAAATGATCATCGACCATCATTTGCAGCCGGATGGATTTGCTGATTTCATGCTGCATGATGTGGGATCGTCTTCAACAGCTCAATTGGTGTATGAGCTAATATGCGCTTTAAACCTTAAAAAACTGATCAATAAAGCGGTCGCCAATTGCCTGTATACCGGTATAATGACTGACACCGGTTCATTTCGTTTTCCTTCGACCTCCGCGAAAACACTTCGTATAGCTGCCGATCTGGTTGAGGCGGGCGCGAGCAACTCAGAAGCTTATAATAACGTTTATGACAATAATAGTGGTGACAGGGTTAAGTTGTTAGGTTATTGTTTGGGAGAAAAACTGAAGATTTTTCCTGAATACAAAACAGCTATGATAAGCCTTTCGGCTGAAGAACTGACCAGGTACAATTATCAAAAAGGAGATACGGAGGGAGTTATAAACTATGGTTTATCCATTCGTGGGATACGCTTTGCCGCCTTTTTCGCCGATCGTGACGATATGATCAAGGTTTCTTTCCGTTCAAAGGGGAGTTTTGATGTAAATAAATTTGCACGCATGCATTTCGAAGGCGGAGGACATGCCAATGCCGCCGGTGGTATGAGCAAGCTGACTCTTGATCAGACGATCGATAAATTTCTGGCTCTGTTACCGGCTTATACCAAACAATTGAATTCCGCAAAGTAATGATGCTGGCAATCCGTGCTTTTATTATTCTCATCACCTGTTATATTGCTTCATGCGACTCCCGCAATGCTACTTCGGTAAAGAGCGTAAATTATGACAGCCTGCGCGAACCCCTGATTAACGCCAACAAACTGTCCGTAAAAAGAGAATCGGATGAGATCGATCAGTATGTGAAATTCAAAGGTTGGAACGTAGTCACTACCGGAACCGGAATCCGCTATATGATATATAAACATGGAGATGGAGAGCTTGCCTCAACAGGGAAACAGGCTGAAATAAGTTATAAGGTCAGCCTGCTGAATGGCACACTTTGCTATACATCAGAAAAGAACGGACCACGGCAGTTCTTAATAGGAGAGGACCATGTGGAAAGCGGCCTGCATGAGGCGATCATGTATATGCATGTGGGAGACAAAGCGATGATCATTTTACCTTCGCACCTTGCTTTCGGTTTATCCGGCGATAATAATAAGATACCTCCACGCGCCAGCGTTTTATATGATATTGAACTATTATCTCTGCGTTAATACATGAGCAGTCTACTTTGTAAAGTGATTCCGCGCCGATTCCTTTTTTTATTTGGAAGAAATATCCGCCCGGGACGAACGGATGAATTGTTGCCGTATTTTTTAAAATATCTTATCATTACTACAACATTTTTGTTCGTTTTTTTTTCCTGCAAACACTCAAATGAAAAATACCCCGGTTATACTCAAACTTCATCAGGACTTTATTATAAACTAAATGCCTTTGGTGATAGTAAACACAAACCATCAAAAGAGGATCATCTGAAAGTATCTATTATCTGCAAAACAGAAAGTGATTCTGTTTTTTGGGATACACAAGATCAAAATCCGGCCGGAACTGTCATCCTTTCGGCTTTCGATGCCTGTTCAAAGGGTTTATTGGGTAACGGAATAATGGGACTCACTGAAGGGGATAGCGTGACTTTTATAATCCCGGCAAATGAATTGTTCGTTCAATTCTTTCAAACTCCGCTTCCTTTGTTTATAAATAAAAGCAGCATAGTAAAGGTTGATGTTAAATTAAGCGCTGTGCTTGATACAAAAGAGTATCAAGCTGAATTGGAAAAGTACAGGGAAAGCTTGTCTGTGTGGGATGTGGAAGAGCAGAGGAGGATCAGGCAGTATATAAAGAGTAAGGGATTAAACGCCTTGCTTCAGTCTAACGGTATGTATTATATTCCCCAGGCAGAAGGGAAAGGACCACAGGCCGATTCGGGTAAAACCGTGATGATACACTATTCCGGATCTTTTTTATCTGGCAGGAAATTTGATTCTTCGAATAGTAATATCCCTTTTGAATTCAGAATTGGAGATGAATTTCAGGTTATTTGGGGGCTTGGGGAGGGCATAAAACTGATGAAGGAAGGCGGAAAAGCAAAATTTATTATACCTTCGTACCTTGGTTTTGGCGAAAACGGATCTTCAACCGGGATCGTACCGCCACATACCACATTGGTGTATGAAGTTGAACTTATTAAAGTTAAAACAGTAAAATAAAATGAAGACGATGAGTATGTACAGATCATTAGGGTATGCAGCAGTAGTAACTGTGCTAATTGGAGGATGTAAGGGTGGTGACTATCCGGGTTATGAGCGATCGGCAACCGGACTGTATTCCAAATTCTATGTTACAAATGAGGGAGCGCGTAAGCCTAAAACAGGCGAATACGCTGCGATTTCGGTAAAATATGTTACAGAAAAGGATTCCGAAATATTCAATTCGTCCGCGATAAAGGAAGCAGAAGGCGGGATAATCACCCAACCTATATTTGCCTCTACGTTTAAGGGAAGTTTTGAAGAAGGGTTAATGTCTATGGCACAGGGTGATAGCGCCAGTTTTAAAATAAGTGCCGATTCCGTTTACATGAAAACATTTGGCTTAAAGGAATTACCTCCTTATATTAAAAAAGGAAGTATGCTTACATTTTACGTAAAGATGCATGGTGTTAAAACCCAACAGGAAATACTGAATGACCTGAGTATAAAAGAGGGTAAGCAGCGCAATGAGTTTTTAAAGCAAAATAATATAACAGCAGAACCTACCGAAACGGGTTTGTACATAATTGAAAAGGAGGCCGGGAATGGTGAGATAATTAAAGCCGGCCAGATGGCAAAGATAAAATACACAGGTAAGTTTTTAAATGGCAATGTATTCGATGCTTCTGATATGCACGAGGGAAAGCCTTTTGAACTCACTGTTGGAAAAGGTCAGGTTATTCCGGGTTGGGACGAAGCGCTTCAGAAAATGAAAAAGGGAGAGAAAGCAATGTTGGTGATACCTTCTTCACTGGGTTATGGTTCTCAGGGTTTTCAAACAATTCCTCCGTATTCATCTCTTGTATTTGACATTGAAGTAGTTGACGTAAAATAAAAACTGTTATGCAAAAAATATTCATTTTAGGGTTGGCACTTTTTACGGGTATGATATGTACTCATGCACAGACCAAACCGACCGCTGAGGTTACTTCTAAAAAAGTTGACAAACCTAAAACTGTAAAAACAGCTTCCGGACTTCAATATACCATTACTTCACAGGGCAATGGTCCACAGGCGCATAAGGGCGATAATGTGAAAGTGCACTACACCGGTAAGTTTACCAATGATACTGTTTTTGATAGTTCGGTTAAGCGTGGAACGCCTTTTGAATTCATGCTGGGACGCGGACGTGTTATAAAAGGTTGGGATGAGGGAATTGCCTACCTGCACGTTGGCGACAAAGCCACTTTTATTATTCCACCTGCAATAGGTTATGGTGACCAGGATTCAGGGCCTATTCCTGCTAATTCTACGCTTGTATTTGATGTTGAATTACTGGGCGTTTCAGAAGGCGTTAAATTATATGATATTAAAAAACGTGACACGGTCAAAACAGCAAGTGGTTTAAAATATCTTATTGCCCAGGCAAACCCTAAAGGAGAAAAACCCGTACAGGGCGGAAGGGCTGTGATAAACTATGTAGCCCATTTTACCGATGGAACTATTTTTGACGCTACAGCTGACAGAGGTAAACCTTTTAGTTTTTTGCTGGGTAAAAACCAGGTTGTAAAAGGATGGGATGAGGGTGTTTCGCTGATGCGTACGGGTGAGAAATTCCGTTTGATCATACCATACGAATTGGCTTATGGAGAGCAGGGTTACCAGGGTGTGATTCCGCCGAAAGCAACAATTCTTTTAGATATAGAATTATTGGAAGTAAAAGCCCCGATAAAGCCAACATTGTATGATATAACCGGAAAAGAAGTTCAAACAACAACCAGCGGATTAAAATATATTATTGTAAATAAAGGCAGCGGAGCAAAAGCAGAAGCCGGGCAAAATGTTAAAGTACATTACACAGGCTTTTTAGATGATGGCACAATTTTCGATTCATCTGTTGAACGCGGTGAACCTATTGAATTTCCTATAGGGCAGGGAAGAGTAATAAAGGGATGGGATGAAGGAATAGGTATGATGAATGTAGGCGACAAAATGCGTTTAATAATTCCTTATGAGCTGGCTTATGGTGAAGCCGGCCGGCCCCCTATAATACCGGCAAAAGCGCAGTTGACGTTTGATGTGGAGTTGGTGGAGGTGAAGTAGAATTCTGACTAGCCGAAAAATTTATTTATATTTATTTCTGATCATCTCTGCAAACGGTCGACCTTCAATTTTACTGTTTATCCAGGAAAGAATGTCGAAATCTTCCCGGATCCTGTTTTCAATCGGATCTTTAAAATATTCTTTTATTTCATTTTTTAATTTAAGGAATGTACGACTAAGCTCTTCCTTAGTATTAGTTTTTTGAATGTTTCTTTTAACAAAATTCAAAACTGCTTTCTCGGTTTTCAACCTGTGACTTTTCTTCGTTAAAAATCTGGTGACCGCTCTTTCGTAATAAGTAACAACATCCGGATTATCCAGTTCATAGTGAATAATCAGACTTAGAATTCTGACAAAAACCTGCACGTCTTCACGTAGGTATTTGTCTTCATTTTGCAGAATATAGTTTAACCATTTCAATGCTGATCTGAATTCTTCATTTCCAAAATACATGTAGGCGATATTGCATTGAAAAATTAATACATGTTCGTTCGAAAGTTGATCTTTAAAATCTCTTAAGCCTTTTTCAATTTCGGGAACTAATTTGATGCCATTTTCAAACTGCCCCCTGTTCACGTAAAGATTCAATTCGGAGATATAACTTGCGGAAAAGATAGCCGATGCTTTATGCAGGGAGTCGGTCGGCGTGCTTCTCAATCTTTCAATACTTTCGAGTAATCCGGTAAATTTTTTTAATTTCCGCTGACTGACCATCAGGTTGTGCATGAGGCCCATATAACTTTTGAAATACTCACTGACAAGCAATGGTTTCGATTCGTATAATTCAACAGCTTTCTTCCTGTAATTATAGCTTTTTGCCATTTGATGTGTATCGGCAAAATAAAGGCTGTAGGCCACATAATAAGGTACATTCACTCTCAGCGGCCTGTTTTTGGGAGAATTTTTTAAAATTGGCCTGGTCATAAATCGATGCATTCTTTTGATTTCTTTCTTTGTACGGGCAAAACCCTTGCGTCTGCCAAAGCTCAGGATCTCATGTTCCACAACTTCTAATTCATCAATGTCTTGTAATATCCTTAATATCTTTTGATCTTCCTGATGCAGTTTTTGTAAGCTTCTATAGCCCTTATCAGAGGGATCTGCACCTGAAAATATTTTTTGCCAAAAAATTATGGTGATCAATTGTTCAAATCGCTCATAGTCATAGGCGATTTTTTTTGCCTTATCAAGAAGTAGCTGGCATTGCGAATAAAGTCCCTTGGAATACAAATAGGATACATCACTAAGTATCCCGTTTATCAGTTGAAATCCGGAGAATTTTTCAGAATACCCTCTCATACTTTTAAGCACAGTCTGGTACAAATGTCTTTTTGTAGCGGATAAATTTTTAGCCGGTGTTTTGGCAAACACTTTTGAGTGATCCTCCTGCCGTTCGAACAGGTTAAAGAGCTTTACATAATTGTTTTCCTCGCCTATAGTGTGTCGGCCGGCATCTATTTTAAAATAACGTTTTTCGGATTTATTTAGTCCTTTAATAAGATCAGCCAGTACTTTGTCATAATTCATACGACTTAATTTAGTAAATATTTATAAATAGAAATATAGAAAACGGTAAAAAATATCTGATAATAAGTTGATTATTTATTGTCTTTGAATTTTAGATCAGTCTTATTTATTCTGTAATTATTGTGTATTTAGTGATATATGCTCAGCATTACAACTCTAATGTTAAAATAACATAAATATAGCATGTGTTTTTGAAATATAGAAATATACTTAATTATGAATTGATTTTAGCAGAGATTGGAGCTAACTTCCATTAATAATAGATCTGACTGATAAACAATATTCAAAATGAAAAGATATGAAATATAGAAACGAAAATCTTTTTAGGGAACTTTTTTTTAAAAGAAGCACTATTAAAGTGTTAATTCTTTCAATATTGTTTATTCAATCCCTTCTTACCGCTCAAACAACAGGAAGCTTTACCAAAACAGTTCAGTTTGGAGGGGCGCGGACTTTGGCTTATTATGTGCCAACAACCTATTCTTCTGCTACTAAATATAAACTGGTCATCGGGTTGCATGGGAGTGGCGGGAACGGAACCCAGTACAGAAATTCTATTCAGGCCAATTCAACTGCTTCAACTTCGCCTCTGTACAACTGTATCATTGTATGTCCTGATGGTAACCAAAGCACCCCGGATAAAAATTTTTATTCACCCTGGGGTTACCAGGAAATAATTCGCGTTGCACGCGACTCAACAATTAAATGGTACAATATTGATACTACCAATATTTATCTTAATGGATTCTCCTTGGGCGGAAGAAGCGCGCTTAAATACGGACTCGATAATTATAAACTATTTAAAGGATTATTTCTGTGGACACCTGCAGTTCAATCTATCGCAGATGTAGAAAATAAAACCTCTTTCCAATATAACTATAGCAATGCTAAAAAAATACCGATCTGCATGACGGTGGGTGATCAGGATTATTATGTTAACACTGTAAAACGGGCCTATAACATTATGCTTGATTCAAATGCCGCTGCAACGCTCAATATCATTGCCGGCATGGGACATACACTGCCCCCGCAGGCGCAACAATTCGGATGTATGGATTTTGCCGGTAATTTTTTTACAAACATGCCTTCTGTTGATGCCGGTCTGCATAATCTGAAAACCGCCTCGGACTACTATTATTGCAGTTCTAATGTTGCACCTTCATTGATCATTCAGAACAGAGCAAAGGATACGCTGAAATCCGCTACTATAAGTTACAGCATTGATGCAGGATCAGTCAATAATATAAACTGGACCGGCAAGTTGCCGTCATTATCTTCCGAATCTTATACGCTTCCTTCAATCTCTTTATCATCAGGCACACATAAGCTTAAAGTTTGGGTAAAAAAGCCCAATGGAATAACGGACATGAATATTGTTAATGATACAGTGTTTTCAACTTTCGGAACCATGCTTACGGGCGTACCATTACCGCTTGCTGAAAGTTTCGAAAACACAACGCTTCCGGGATGGATGTTGAATAATCCGGATGGATATATAAGCTGGATGATAACAAATACTGCAGGAAAAACGGGAGCTTCCTCACTGGTAGTAAATAATTACGATTATGTTATTACCGGAGCGATCGATGAATCTATTATTTATCCGATCGATCTTTCTTCGGCAGTATCACCAGTTCTCTCATTCTGGATGGCTTACCAGGCCTATGCCGATCCGACTCTTAATTATAAAAAAGATACGCTTGAAGTGCTGATCTCAACCGATTGCGGGGCTACTTATAAAAGCCTGTATAAAAAATATGGCGCAAGCCTCATCACTGCGACTCCGGCTTTCAGTACAACACGGTTTGTTCCTGCGTCTGATCAATGGAGAAACGAGATCATTCCATTGAATAGCTCTGCTTCATTTTCAAATGTCCGGATCAAGTTTCGCAATACAACAGGTTATCAGAATATGTTATATATTGATGATATAAATATCAGTAATTCAATAACCACGGGGGTTTCCGATGGAAATGAATTGTTTTCCGCAAATGTGTTTCCCAATCCGGGGAACGGAAAATTTGAACTGATGCTTGAAAATATTCCGGAGAAAATGGTAGAAATAGAAGTGCATAACCTCGCCGGGCAGCTCATATACAAAAAATTGCTTGAAACGGGTGCGCAAATGAAATATGTGGAAGCAATTGATTTAAGCGGCTTTGAAAATGGGTTATATTTGATGAAGCTGATGACCGGAGATAATGCCACAATGAAAAAAATACTGATTAATCATTAAATCAGAGGCGGGTTAATACGGTATTTATCAAAAATCTTTTTTTGTACTTTTCTTCAGCTAAAAAGAATGTGTAAGTTAATTAGTATTGTTATGAGAAAATTTTCACATATATTATATTTGCCTTTACCTGCTGTTTTCCCCTTTTTGCTATTTATTTCAACCTTAACTCTTCAGGTAGTTAAAGCGCAAGAAAATTTTGGTTATGAAGCGCCCAAACCCGGATCGGTCTTCCCTTCAGCCATTGCACCGTCTTTAATGGGGAACGGCATGTGCTTTACCGAAAACAAAGGACAGATTATTGATATGAACAAACAACTTCGGCCTGATGTTTTATATAAAGGTGACGGTGGCGGAACTGATGTTTACATACGTAAAACAGGTATCAGCTATGTGATAACTAATATGGCTGATTTAATTCGAAATGCGGAGGAAAACGCCGATGAAGCGATTAGCAAAGGCTTGATAAGAGACGAAGCCGATGAACAACTTTATAAGGATAATTTCATGCAAAATTCTACCCTGAAAGGATACAGGGTAGATGTTAATTTTTCGGGATGTAATGAAAACATTCAAACAATAAATAACGATAAAATTCCGGGGTTAGTAAATTTTTACAAGGCATATTGTCCTGAGGGAATTACAGGGATAACTCAATATAATAAGATAACTTACAAAAATGTTTACAAAGGAATTGATATTGTGTACTATGGAGGAAAAGAGCACGGATTGAAATACGATATAATTGTTAATCCTGGCGGCCGTCCAGGAGATATAAAATTGACTTATTCCGGGATGGATAATATTTTAATGAATGAAGATAAAATACAAGTTAAAACAGAAATGGGTGTAGTACTTGAATGGATTCCAAAAGTTTATCAAAATATTGACGGAAAGGAAATTGCAATAAGATCAACATATAAACGCTTATCTGAAGAAAATGGAAACACACGAATAGGATTTAACATATCAAATTATAATAGGAATTATCCGCTTATCATTGACCCATGGATAACATATTATGGCGGGAGCGGAGCCGATGTGGCCGTGGCTAATGCAAATGATAAACTGGGTAATATAATAACCACCGGTAGAACATCATCGATTAATTTCCCGGTTACAGTCGGTGTATTTCAAACAGCTTTTTCCGCTGCTTCATACTCCGACGCGTTTGTTGTTAGTTTTCAATCAAATGGAAATATACGGAATTTTGCCACGTATTATGGTGCTAGCCAGGGACTAGGTATCTGTTCCGATGCTTCAAATAATGTTATATTTTGTGGTAATGCTGTTGCTGGATTCCCTATAGGGAATGTTGGACTAAACGTTGTACATCAACCTTTTTACGGTATAGGTTTCATTGTTAAATTAAATAATTTAGGAATGCGCCAATTTTCTACATTTTATAATGGTGTAATTCGCGATGTGCGCACCGATAACCAAAATAATATTGTTGGGGTTGGTGAAACAAGTTCTGCAGCAGGTATTAGTACTGCTGGGGCATTTCAGTCGGCACTAGGAGGATCAGCAACTTCAAAAATAAATGTCTTCATAGTTAAATTTCAACCTAATGGACAACGTATCTGGGGTACGTATTTTGGAGGAAACAATTCTCCCAATGTAAATAACGATAAAGGAAATGGAATTGCGGTAGACCAAGTGACTAATGAAATTTATATTACCGGTGCTACACAGGGAAATTTTCCTGTGACAGCTGGGTGCCATCAATTTATATTTGGAGGAGGTTCGATAAGTAATGTGATTAATACTGATGCCTTCCTGGCAAAATTTTTACCTGGTGGAAATCGGCTTTGGGCAACTTATTATGGAGGAAATCAGGTTGATTTTGGGGCTGCAATAGCTGTAGATGGTGCAGGAGATATTATTATCGTAGGAAGCACCTGTGGCCCAGGAGGGATTGGTCTTTTTGCCACCGCAGGAGCGTTTCAAACAGCTTTTGGAGGAGGGTATGCTGACGGATTTGTAGCAAAATTTGATGCGAACGGTGTTCGCAAATGGGGAACTTTACTTGGAGGTACAGGTAGTGGCAGTCCATATGACGAAGAACCAATGGGCGTTGATTGTGATGTGAATAATAATATTGTTGTTGGAGGAGATACATACAGTCATAATTTTCCTGTTACTTCTTGTGCTTATCAAACAGTATTTGCTGGTACTGAAGATAATTTTATTACTACTCTCGATCAGGCCGGTAACCTTTTATGTTCGGGTTTTATTGGTACTGGAAACTCATCAAGTCCTAATAATGAGAGTGGACATGGTGGGGGAGGCTGTATTAGCGTTTTTGGTTGTTATGCATATTTGGCCGGAACATCTGCCTGTACATACCCTGTAACGCCTGGCGCTTTCCAAACTACTTGTGGAGGGGTGGTGGGGATTGAAGGAGATGCAACAATTTCACAATTTAACATAAAAAGTTGCGGATTATCAGTGGCATCAACACAAACAGTAAGTGTTACAACAAGCTCTGCAGTTTCCTGCGCTTGTAATGGGTCAGCTACATTAAATTTGGTAGCAGGCTGCAAAATACCCCCATTTAGTTATTACTATAATAATGGTATGCAAACAATCAATACTTCTTCATCCTCGAATACTGTAAATAATCTTTGTCCCGGAACTTATACCTATACCGTAACTATGACATGTGATACATTATACGGAAATTTCACTATTGCTGGTCCCGCGGCGACTTTTGTACCTAATATTACAATTGTTAATGCCTCATGTTCTTCGTCCACAGGTTCGTTTGTTATTACCAGTGTAACAAATGGTAACCCTGTCTATACAATTTCTGAAGGGGTTATTACAATAGCATCTAACGTAAACACACCCTATACTGTTTCTTCTGTTTCAGTGGGTACTCACATATATGTTATTACCGGGTCTAACGGCTGTAGTACATCTTTTACTATTAACATAACAAATACGGGATCGAAGCCGAATGTGAACGCGGGGCTAATGCAGACAATCACCTGCACAAATCCAGTAAAAATTTTAAATGGATCATCGTCTACTATTGGGGCAATACCATCCTGGACAGGTCCCGGAATTGTTAGTGGAGCCAATACTTTTACCCCTTCAGTTAATGCTCCTGGTACGTATACTTTAACGGTAAGTGATGGAGCTTGTGTTTCAATTTCAACAGTTGTTGTTACACAGTCTCCACTATTGGGTGTTGGATTCTCACTTCCAAAATGGACTTGTCCTCCAGATGCAGCAACAGCAACAGCCTCTGCGGTAAATGGCACTTCACCTTATAATTATCTTTGGAGTAATGGGAAAACTACCGTAAGTGTTTCAGGGTTAAATGCGGGTACCTATGTTGTTACTATTAACGATGCTAACGGATGCACTGCAACGGGCGCGGTTAATGTACAGAAACTACCTCTTCCACTTGACACATCTTCATTTGATGGAAGTTGCAGTGTACAGGCACAGGCATCTGTTACACCTCATGGAGGTATTCTTCCATATACTTATAATTGGAGTAATGGGAGTACAAACAGTAGTATAGTAAATGTTGCGGCTGGGTACTATACCGTATCTGTTTCAGATGCTACCGGGTGTATTACAACCCGAACATTCCAGTTACAAATAAATAAACCGGTCTTTTCCGATTTTACAGTTCCTTCTCTGGCATGTTTGGGTTCTTTGGTAACATTTACTAACATTGGTACACAACCAGGAAGTGGAATAACATATAACTGGTTCATTAGCCCAATTAATGTTTCTGGCACAACAAGTAATTTCTCGTATACATTCCTGTCTGCGGGTACATATGGCGTGAATCTTAATATTGGTAATGGTAGCTGTAACGATAGTAAATTAGTAAATATCACTGTTATAAATTGTTCCGGCCCCACAATTACTACCACAGGCAGTTCTGTTTGTCCCGGTAGTTGTGCTACTGTTACATCTGTTCCAACCGGTGGCACATCACCTTATACTTATACATGGAGTAACGGAGCAACTACACAAAACATAAATACATGTCCGGTGTCAACCACAATGTATACGGTAACAATAAAAGATACAGGAGGCAAAACATCCACTTCTTCCGCGGTAGTGACTATAAATCCGGCAATTACTGTAATAACAACTGTATCAACTATAAATTGTAGTGGAGGTAACGGTTCGATCACAGCTGCAGGAGCCGGAGGTAGTTCGCCTTACGTTTACACTTGGTCCACCTCAGGCGGATCAGGTTCAACAGTTTCAGGTTTGACGGCAGGAAATTATACAGTAACAATAACGGACAGTAATGGTTGTACAGGAACTTCTACTGCCGTTCTGATTTCGCCGCCGGCATTAATCGGACAATTTATCAAGGGTACTGCCAGTTGCGCAGGTTGTGGCTGTAAAGAGTGGCTAATGGTTAGTGCAACAGGCGGAACAAGCCCGTATACATACTCTTGGCCCGACGGATACACAAACAGGTACAAGAATCAACTTTGTCCTGGAAACTATACCATAAATATTAAAGATAAAAATGGCTGTAGTTTAAATGTTAATTTAACTGCACCGTGAGTAGTTGTTTTTGGTAAACATTGATGCTCAAAGATACTGTATTGTAGCGTGTTTTAGAATAATATGTGAGAATAGAGATACGAAACCTTGCGGGACAGCTCATATAAAAAAACATATTGAAACAGGAGCACAGGTGAAATACATCGAAGAAATAGATTTATACATGAAACGGTGTAATTTGTCGCATTTTGAAAAGCTGGAAGTCGGGAGTCCGAAGCCGGAAGTCTTCTAACTTCTGACTTCCGACTCTGATGATATACGAATGCGGAAATTTATCCCGTTCGCAGTATAAGTGGGCAGGAAAGCGGGTTGTACCTGTTGAAGCTTTCAACGGAAAATAATTTTATAATGAAGAAGGTGATGATTACGGATTGAGATAGTTCTGAAATAAATATGGGAGATATGAAAAATAATAAGCGAATAAAGGGAAGAATAAAAATTAAAACAAAAACAACTCAGACAAGTAAGATTGTCAAAGGAAAAAAGGCGTTGAAAGCATCAGGAAAGATTGATCACGAATTTAACAGCTATCGGAATTTTGACTTATTTGAAGATGTTTTCCGGCTTTGGTAAAATATTAATTGATTTAAACTTCGTTGATCATGAAAAATATAATAAGATTTGAATTTAATAAATTACTCAAAGTAGAAATAGATTTTTTGCTGCAAGGGTTGTCTTTTGTCTATGCTACTTTGTTTTTAATTATATCGGGTTCATTTTATCATACTATTTCAGCGCAGGAGAGTATCCATAGTAGTTTAGGAGCCATGGATCAGGCGAGGAAAACTAAAATCGAAAATAACCTTCAAAGCTTGCCGGTAAATTTCCGTAAAAATAGGGGGCAGTGGAGCGATAATATTCTATTTGAATCAGCCTCATCCGGGATTCACATGTATTTTATGAAGGATGGAATTAGTTATTTAAGTGCCAGAGAAAATGAATCGGAAAGCACAAGTGTACTTTCACCGTCTGGAAAGACGGGTGGTGATAGACATGATTACCTTGTTTGGAACATGAATTTTATTGGCTGCAATAAAAATGTTAGCTGTACATCCGAAGGGGAGCATATGAGCAATATCAATTATCTTATAGGTGACGACCCTTCCCGTTATGTATTAAATGCACGCGATTATGAACAGATCCAATACCACGAACTTTATGATAAAATTGATCTGAGGTATTATTCTTCCGGAACTAAAATTGAGTACGATTATATTATTAAGCCGGGTGGAAGAATGGAGCAGATCAAAATGGCGTTTTCAGGAGTAAAAAAAATCAGAATAAAAAGGGATGGTATCCTTGAAGTTAAGACCGAATGGGGTACCACAGCAGATTTAGCTCCATATTCTTACCAGGTAATAAATGGAATAAAAACAGAGGTTGATATCCGTTATTACTTATTAAATGATACTACCATAGGATTTTATAGTTCAACGAATATTAACCCCGCATATGATCTGATAATTGATCCGGTTGTGTTGTATTATTCCACTTATGTTGGGGCAGCCGCTTCTGCAAATATCACTTTTATTTGGGGTTATATTTTTGATATTGCGTCTGACAAACAGGGTAACGCGTATGTAACCGGTTGGTATGAAGGTGGTGGTTTTCCAACCAAACCGGGTAATTACGACGGAACATGGAATGGTGCCAATGATGTATTCGTATTTAAATTAAAGCCTGATGGAACAGATATAGTTTATGGAACATATATCGGAGGAAACGGCAGAGACAAGGGTGTTGGAATTGCAGTTGATGATTTTGGTTGCGCTTATATTACAGGAGATGCGGAATCTCCCAATTTCCCTACTACAGCCGGTGCATACGATCCAACCTACAATGGGCCTTTTTCACTTGCCGGGAATTCATCCTTCTCAGGATTGAACGGACCTTATGGACCATTTGTTCTTAAGCTTAATGCCGCTGGTACCGGATTAGTTTATTCAACATTTCTTGGTTATGCCGGATTGGGATGTGGAGTGGCGGTGAACAATAAAGGAGAAGCTTTTGTTACCGGTTCTACTTTAAGTTCTAATTTCCCGGTAACTCCCGGAGCTTATGATACATCATTTAATGGTGGCTTATCTGATATTTTTGTAAGTAAATTAAGTTCTGACGGGAGTGCATTGCTTTATTCTACATTTATTGGAGGGTCGACAGACCAAGATCGCGCTGGAAATATGAATGTTACTTCCAGCGAAATTGGTTTCCGCAATGCATTAGATCCTATGGACAACGTTTATGTCGCCGGATGGACAAGTGCAACTGACTTTCCGGTTTCACCAGGTTGCTTTGACCCCTCCTATAATAGTTTGCCAGGAGTTAATCAATCCGATGCGTTGGTATTAAAGCTTAGTATGAACGGTAATGGTAACGCAGATTTAAAATACTCAACCTATCTTGGCGGAACATACGGAGATCTGGGAAATGATATTTCTGTTAACTCCGCGGGTGATGCATTTGTTATTGGGAATACAAGTTCGAGTAGTTTTCCGACAACTGCCGGAGTTTATGATCCTACTTATAATGGACCGGTAACAAGCGGTCCCTCAAACCCATTCATTGTGCGTCTTAATCCGCAGGGAACAACTTTGAAATACTCCACTTTTATTGGTGCCGGATATGGGATGTCAATACAGATTAATGATCGAGATGAAGCGTATTCTTCGGTTGCTTATCCATCCAGTGTACCACTTAATGGATGCAGTTATAATAATAATAAAGGCGGCGGCATTGCTTTGTATAAATTGAATGACAGCGGAAAGAAATTGTTGTTTTCCGGTATGATTGGCGGAAGTGGAGTAGATGCCGATTTTGCTACAACTCAGATTACATTGGTTAAATACGATTGTAAAGAAGACCTGATAATGACGAACACAACTCACTCCTCCGACTTCCCTGTAACTGCCGGAGCTTTCCAAACTGCCAAGCTTAATCTTAATGGAGGCTCTGATCAGCCTGTTATTAGCCGTTTTACTCAAAATATGATTGTGGACTTTAATGCAGGTAATGCTGTATGCAACACTCCTGTAAACTTCAATAATACTACTACAGGAGAACACTGTGGAATCCTGGATTCGGTTAAAACCTGGCTATGGGATTTTGGGGATGGCAATTTTTCCAGTAGCAGAAATCCCTCTCATACATATGCGAACGCAGGAACTTATAATGTAAAGCTGATTGCAATCTGTCCAGGAGATACTTTAATTAAGGCATTAACAGTAACAGGATCCTGCTGTGCGCTGAATATTGTTGCTGCTAAAACAGATATCAGCTGTTATGGAAGTAGTGATGGATCTGTATCTGTAAATACTACAGGAGGAAATGGTGTTTATTCATACCAATGGTCAACTGGAAGTACAGCAAATAATATATCAGGTTTATCGTCGGGACTTTACACAGTAACAGCTCAGGACGGCAATGGTTGTAAAAATACCGCAACGATTATGTTGTCAAATCCCGATTCTCTTTCTTTATCTTTTACAACTTCATGTGCCGTTAATGGTTCTGCTTCAGTAACAGTAACAGGAGGGAAGTCGCCATATACCTATTTGTGGAACAATCCTTCAGGACAGACTTCAACAACAGCATCCAATCTGGGAAGTGGCACATATACTATTACGATTAGAGATATTTCAGGATGCTTAAAAACAGCTTCGGTTAATATGAATAATGCTATACCGTCTTTAGGTATTATGATTACTGAACCTTCTTGTAGTGGTGGAACTGATGGCCGTATTACAATAATACCCGCTAACGGAACAGGGCCATTTTATTATAGTTGGAATACTGTCCCTGCACAAAATAAACAATCTGCTCAAAATCTTGCGCCAGGTAGCTATCAGGTCACCGTTACAGGTTCAAATGGATGTTCAATAACTAAAAGTATAGCAATAGGCGCGAGATCAGTCGTTGATGTAAATATTCCTGCAACAATTTGTCCGGGCGATAGCGTTCAGCTAAACGCAGTTTTGTCTGGAACGACAGATTTTGTTTCATTTTCCTGTGGTACATTGCCAGTAACAACTTGCGCAAATTCTCCTCAAAAAATTTCACTTGGGCCTGTTGTTAATCCAAATTTCAGTAATCCATACTATGGCCATATGTCACCTTATAATACGGGAACCGATTACAGGATGCAGGTTATATATGATGCCTATAGCCTGAAAAGTGCGGGTCTGCAAGCGGGAAGTATACAATCTTTGGCTTTTTATGTAGGAAAAAAAAACAGTTCTACACCATACACAAATTTTACAATAAAGATTGGTTGCACAAAAGCTGTGAAGTTACCGGATGCCACAAACCCTTATAAATCTTGGCTTACAGGTTTGTCAACTGTGTTTGGACCCACCACTTATTCAAGCATTACAGGATGGAACACTCATAATTTTACCCAATCATTTCATTGGGATGGACAATCAAATATAGTGGTTGAAGTATGCTGGGATAAAACGACTTCAGATATTGCTGACGATGTTTCAGTGCTGCAAAATGATACATATTACAATACAGTTACAAACAATTCAGTCTCAGGATGTTTAATTCCATTTGCAACCGGGCCAACAAATACTTCACCTAATATACAACTTGGATTCTGTAAAGTGAACCCTGTATATTCATGGAGTCCTTCTGCCGGCTTAAATAATTCAGGAATTTCTAATCCGAAATTATTTATAAGCGGTTCTGCATCAAAAACATATACTGTTACTGTTGAGGGTATAAATGGGTGCAGCATGACTAAAAGCATAACAATTAACCCAAATTGCGGTACGCTTGTGTTTTCGGCTACCGGTAGTACTATCTGTGCTGGCGGCTGTGCCAACATAATATCCAATCCAAGTGGCGGCACCAATCCATACACTTATTCATGGAGTACAGGCGCTACAACTCAAAATATAAATACGTGCCCGCCAATAACAACAACTTATACTGTAAAAGTAACCGACTCAGGTGGAAGCACATCCACGTCAACAGCAACTATAATAATTAATCCATCTGTTAATGTTTCTTCCACGGTAACAAATGCTTCATGTAACGGCGGTACAGGATCTGTTTCTACGATGGGGAGTGGCGGTAGTTTGCCTTACAGCTATAGCTGGAGTAACAACCAGACTGCACAAACTATAACAGGTTTGACGGCAGGAAATTATACAGTAACAATAACGGACAGTAAGGGTTGTACGGGAATTTCCACAGCTGCAATAATCTCACCCCCGCCATTAGCTGGACAATTTACCAAAGGGACCGCCAGTTGCGCAGGTTGTGGATGCAAAGAGTGGTTAATGGTGACAGGCGCTGGCGGGACAAGCCCCTACACTTATACCTGGTCTGATGGATATGTCAGCAGGTATAAAAATCAACTTTGTCCGGGAGCTTATTCAATAAATATTAAAGATAAAAACGGGTGCAGTGTGAATATTAATCTTACCGCGCCCTGACTATTTTCTCATTGCTTTACTTTATTTCTTATGATCTCAGCAAATGGTCTGTTCTCAATTTTACTTTCTAGCCAGGAAATAAAATCAAATTCTCCCATTGCATTTTTTTCAAAGGGATCTTTGCTGATTTCTCTTATTATGCCGGATAACTTCTTAAACGCATGTATAAGTTCAGATTTATGGTCGGCTTTTGGTAAATCCTTTCTCAGGAATTGCAATATTGCATTCTCAAATTTATATAACCGCTCTCCTTTAAGCAAGGAGCGATATGTTGAGCGTATTGTATAAGGTAAAGCATCTAGATCATTTAATTCAAATTGCACTATCATGATCAAAAATTTTGATTGTACAATAATATCATTCCGGATACCCGTATTTGGTAAAAGAAGGATTTTATTCAGATATTTAAGCGTGCTCAAATTCATCAAGATGTTTTTCTGCTGCTTTAAAATCCCCCGTGCTTATGCAGCTTCCGATTTTTAATGTATATAATTGATCATTTCCATTTACGAGAGCATTTGCAGATAATTGATGCATATATCTTTCTAACATTTCCTGAAAGCAATGTATGGTTTCATAAGCAGTCTTTGCCTGCCCGATGATAAACTCAATTATAGCTTTATTATATAGTGTAATAAAATAAAACGATAGATCTTGATTCGCTAAAGTGTTTTTGCTTTTGTAAAAACTAATACACTCCAAAATAACATCATACGCCTTTTGATCTTGCCCCATTATCATAAGAAACCGGGATTTCAGGTTGAAGTACATTCTTTTGGCTGTGGCGCTTTTGGCCTTTGTGGAATTCAGCAATAAGGTATTGGCTAATATTTGCTTATGCATGATCCGATCTGTATTTTTTCGGGTAAGAAAATTTTTTTTCAGGACCTGTTCAGCATTCAATCCTAGAAAAAGATATTCTGTATAATTATGCAGAAGATTGGAAAAAGAACTCACCCGCTGTTTATGACCATTTGTGCTAAATATTTTTTCATATTGCTCGGTCGCTCTTGCAATTTCAATTTTTAAAAATAGGATATTGATAAGCTCCGGGAATAATTCTTCCGACTCAGCTATGGACTCAGCCTTTTTAAGAACTTTTTCACAAAGCGGAAAAAGTCGTTTGGAACATAATATGTGGGCCTGCGCAAACAGATGGTTAACCTGTAGTTGCTTTGTTGAGTTTTGGTGATACTTTTCAAGGCTGTTTAGAATTACTTCTGAAACATAACTTTTGAACATCTTCAGATTGCTTTTTAATGTATCGTCTTTCAGTCTTGTCTTTAATTTTTTTTCATCATATTGTTTTAATCGGTCAATAGCATCGAATAGGATAATATATTTTTTGTTAAATGATTTACCTGAATGAATCGTCGAAAAAATCTTAAAATAACGCTTTTCTGCCGAACTAAGTGATTTTATCAGAATGAAAAGATCGTCTGATGGAGTTTTCATTTTTACATTTTTTTTGTATAAAAATAGCTAAAGTGAATCATTCTATGAAGTTCTTTCTCACAAAATTCTTTTTTTAATGATCATTACATAACCTTAGACTTATAACTTATAAATTTATTTGGTTTGCTTTAAAGCTTTCTTAGGGTTAATTTAAAACATTCTTAAGTTCATTTGACAGGAAGAGGAATAAAAGCAGGGAATATTGAAATGAAACATCCGTCATCGAAAAATGCCATGCTACAACACAGAACCATAAGTGCGGCTCCGGGGAGTACATTATTCAGGATCGTAATATATTCACTATTCCTCTCAGTTATATTTCTTACATCACCTGCTTTTGCATCAAGGGACCTTCCGGTTAGTGAAGATCAAATTTTGCAACATATACAGGATTCGCCGGTTCATTTTTTTGAAAACAAGGGACAAATGGTAAATACAGATAACATTCCTGTCCCTTTTGTTTTGTTCAAGGCCTCCGCACCAGGTATCGATGTATATATAACCGAAACGGGCCTTACATATGTATTTGCAAAAATTGATGAAAAAGATGGGCACAATGAAATCGGAGAAAAATATACTTCGAGTAAACAGAAAATTGAAATAGAGAAGAACAAAATAGAGATGGCATGGATAAATATGCGTTTAAAAGGGACAACAATAAAAAAGGAAAATATTATCATGGAAGGAGAAGGTTCGGCGCATTATAATTATTTCTTCTCTCACTGTCCTGATGGAATCTATGATGTAAAGCAATATTCGAAGATCACAGTTCGGAACATTTATCCGGGAATAGATTGGGTTTTATATAACAGTAATGCCAATGGGTTTAAATATGATTTTCTTGTACATGCGGGTGCCGATCCATCACAAATAAAATTGTGTTACGAAAGCGATAAACCCCTTGTTCAGAAACAGGATGGCAGTCTCGAAATAAATACGCCACTCGGAACCCTTACTGAAAATGCGCCCTATTCTTATTTAAAAGAGTCTGATACAGAAATTCAAACTACATTTTTAACAACTATAACAGATCTCCATTTTGCTGAAGTTTCATTTAAAATTGAAGCTTATAATAGCTTAAGGTCAACTCTGGTGATAGATCCCCAGCTTCTTTGGGGTACGTATATCGGGGGTACGGGAGGCAGTATCAGCAACGAAGGAACAATGGATATTGTGGTAGACGGAAATAATAATGTATATGCTTGTGGCTATGTAGTTTCAACAAATTTCCCCACTTTGAATCCCGGAGGAGGCGTATATTATGATAATACTCTGGGTAGCTCGACCGATGGCTTGATATTAAAATTTAACAATGCAGGAGTTCTTCTTTGGTGCACTTTTTATGGGGGTTCTGATACGAATGAGAATTTGCAGAGTATTGCGAGTGATGTGGCTAATAATATTTATATAACAGGAGTTACTCCTTCTTTAGATTTTCCAACACAAAATCTTGCGGGAGCATATAATGATAATACAAATGGCGGAAGCTCGGACGTGGTGATGTTAAAATTTTCTCCGGCTGGTGTTCGGTTATGGGCCAGCTATTTCGGAGGTACGGGAATGGATATGGGATGGTCAATAAAAACCGATGCAACAAATAGTATTTACGTAACAGGTTTCACAAGTTCGGCAAATTTTCCGACCCAAAATCTTGCCGGAGCCTATAATGATAATGCTATTGGCGGAGGGCAAGACATTTTTATTTTAAAATTCAATTCCTCGTGTGCATTGCAGTGGTCAACACTTTTCGGAGGAAGTCTGGGGGACGAAGTAGGAAATGCATTGTGGGTAGGAGCAGGGAATAATCTGTTTGTAACAGGATATACGAACTCCACTGATTTTCCTTTGCAGAACCTCGGGGGAGCATATAATGACCCTGTTTCAAATGGTAATAATGATGTTTTTGTACTTAAGTTCAACAACACAGGGGCATTGCAATGGTCGACCTATTTGGGAGGAAATATTTTTGACGAGGCTACGGATATCGAAGAAGATGTATTTGGTAATTTGTATGTAACGGGAAAAACCGTTTCTTCGAATTTTCCTACTCAGAATCTTTCGGGAGCATATAATAACAGTGTGCTTAGTAATGGAAACACCAATGGATACGACTTGTTTTTATGTAAATTCAATAGCTCCTGCTCAATGATCTGGTCAACTTTTATTGGTGGCTCAGCAAGTGATGTTTCTCATTATACTGCTAATTTTGGATACAGAACAAAAAATCTGGTTACTGATTTTTGCGGGGTTGTTTATCTTGGGGGGTGGACGGGGTCCAATGATTTTCCTACTGTAAATACATGTGGCACTTTTTTTAACAATGCAAGGCTTGGTCCGCAGGACCTGGTATTAGTGGAATTCGCTGCCACCGGTGCAATGATATATTCAACATACTTCGGCACTTTAGGCGGATCTCAGGATTTTCGGGCAAACCTTGCATTGGATAATAACAGAAATTTATTTATTACAGGAGAGTGGATGGGAGCCTCGTCTAACGCTATGGCTAATCCGGGTGGAGGTGCTTTTAATAATAACTACACTTCAGCGGATGATATTTATTTTATAAAACTCAAGCCTGATACGGCAAGCTATATCCAGACCCAGGTAAATGCAACCGGATGCACCTGTGGCAACGCTACAATTCAGATCAATTGCGGCACTCCGCCGTATAATTATGTGTGGAGTAATGGGAGTCAGCTTATTAATTCAATAAGCACAACAAACAGTATAGGATTATGTGCAGGTAATTATTGGGTGGAAGTAACGGATGCTGCATGTAACAGAGATACCATTTATTATACACTTACTGGTCCCGTAACCGGATTAGCGTTAACTATTACCAATACAAACCCGGCAACCTGTAGTAGCAATGGAAATAGCACAGCTTGGGCGACAGTCACCGGAGGCGCTTCACCTTATACCTATACCTGGAATAACGGACAAACTGCCCAAAACGCTTCAGGATTAGCTGCGGGTAATTATACATTAACGATAACTGATAAAACCGGCTGCACTGCTACCCAAACAGTAAGTATAACGCTTCCTGCAGGACCCGTGATAAATACCACAAGCACCAACAATGGTTGTAATTCTACAGGCAGCGCTTCAGTAATAGCGAGCATAGGAACACAGCCTTTTACATTTAGCTGGAGTAGTGGTCAGACAGGAACGATTGCCTCAGGTCTTGTGGCCGGAGGATACACTGTAACAGTTACAGATGGCAATGGATGTACCCAAACAAAAACATTCAATATTACAGGAGTAAATCCTGTATCAGCAACGTTTACATATCCACAAACCTGTGTAGGAATGGCAGTAATCTTTACGAATACTGGCTCAACAGGAACATATAGCTGGGTAATTTCCCCCATAACTCCGACAAATGTAAGTGGAACAACTTCCAATTTTACCTATACATTTTTAACAGCCGGGACGTATAGTGTTTCACATACAGTTTCCAGCGGAGGTTGTTCAACCACTCAAACAAGTACTATAACAGTAATAAATTGTAATGGTCCTGTTGTAACTGCTGTTGGTAGTTCGGTTTGTCAGGGAAGTTGCGCTTCTGTAACTTCCAGCGGAACAGGTGGTACGGTTCCATACTCTTATTCATGGAGCAATGGTTGGACCATACAAAATATTAATCCCTGTCCGTCTTCAACAACAACATATACTGTAACAATAACCGATTCAGGAGGGGCTACGTCCACTTCGACTGCTTTAGTAATTGTAAATCCTATTGTTGTTTCAACAACCACAGCAACCAATATAACCTGTAATGGAGGAACCGGTTCGGCAACAGTAACAGGAGCAGGTGGCAGTTTGCCATATACCTATAGCTGGAGCGGAGGGGTTCCGCTTACCGGGTCTCAGGTTTCAGGATTAGCGCCGGGTAATTACACCGTTACCTTAACCGATAGCAAAGGTTGTACCTCAACTTCGGTAACCACAATAATTTCACCCCCGTCGTTATTGGGCCAATTTGCCAAAGGTACTGCCAACTGTGGCGGTTGCGGCTGTAAGGAATGGGTAATTGTAACTGCTGAGGGAGGTACAGGTCCTTACTCTTATTCCTGGCCTGATGGGTATTTGAGCAGATACAAAAATCAGCTTTGTCCCGGTTCATATAATATAAATATTAAAGATAAAAATGGATGCAGCATAAATGTTAATCTTACTACACCCTGATTTTGCTGATGACAAGATGTAATTTTTATATGACAAAAATATCAACTGTGTTGATTTTTTCCCTTTTGAGTGTTTCGCTTTTAGCAGCGGATGATAGAGGAGAAGCCAAACTCAGGCAACGGGCTCGTATATTGATGCAAAACCAATTAGTAAAATTTTTAGAGAACAAGGGGCAGATGAAGGACCTGAACGGAAACCCCGTTCCGTTTGTGCTCTATAAAGCCGAAGCTCCTGCAGTAAATTTATTTATTACGGAACAAGGATTAACAATACAAACATTGAAAATTGAGGAAGAGGATAAAAAAGATGTTAGTAGTGGAATGGTATCAATTGGCGAGGAAGATGCTTCGACTTCGCTCAGCGTGACAAATGAAGAAAGAGCAGAAAATAGTAAGACAGAGTGGGAGCGTGTTGATGTTAATTTATATGGTGCGAGGATAAGCAAAGAGAACATAACAAAAGAGGGGGAGGGTGCGACTAATTTTAATTTCTTTTATCCGCATTGTTCACAAGGTATATACGGAGTTAAAGAGTATGAAAAAGTAACTATCAAAAATATATACCCGGGCATTGATTGGGTATTGTATAACACCAATGACAAAGGGTTCAAATACGATTTTGTTGTAAGGCCAGGAGGCGATTATAAACTTATAAAACTGCTTTACAGAAGTAAAAAACCGATCAGGATAAATGAGCGTGGAGAAATAGTCATCAATACACTCAACGGCGACATAGCCGAAAACGCTCCTGTAAGTTTCCTGAACGGAGCAGAGTTGAAAACGCGGTTTATTCAAAACTATCAGCGACCCGTGAAAGTGAATGGTGATGATGGATACGAAACTTCCATTTCATTCGATCTTCATTCTGATCTTTCAACTCACAACTCTCAATTAATAATAGATCCGCAGCTTGTTTGGGCCACTTTTTACGGAGGTAGCGGTCTTGATGGACCAACATCCGTAACGACTGATGCAGGCGGGAATGTTTTTGTAACAGGATATACAGGTTCGGCTAATTTCCCGGTGCAGGCAGCAGGGACTTATTTTCAAGGGGCATTAGCGGGAGGCTCAGGTGTTTTCATCCTCAAATTTAGCAACACCGGTAACCGTTTGTGGGCTACTTATTATGGGGGAAGCGGAGGTGATGCAGGCTGGTCCATTACCACAGATGCTGCCGGGAATGTATTTGTAACGGGAGAGGTTGGTTCTGCCAATTTTCCTGTTCAGAATACAGGAACATACTTTCAGGGTATATTAACGGGAGTAAACGATATTTTCATCCTTAAATTTGACAATAACGGTATTCGTTTATGGGCCACCTATTATGGAGGGAACGGAAGAGACATTGGTTATTCTATAATCACCGATAACAGCGGAAATATTTTTATAACCGGAAATACAACATCCACCAATTTTCCTGTTTGCAACGGTCCGGCATGTTGCATTGCATGTACTCCTGGCTACTTTCAGAGTATATATGCCGGAGGATCATTATTAGTTGGAGATGCATTCGTTCTTAAATTCGATAACAGCGGTAACCGTTTGTGGGCAACTTATTACGGTGGAAGTGACAGAGATGTTGGATATTCAATCGCAACAGATGGCAGTGGAAATATTTTTGTAACAGGAGAGACAAGATATTCGGGTTTTCCTGTTTGTAATGGTCCGGCGTGCTGTGCGACTTGTACTTTGAGCTATTCTCAGGGTGCTGCCGGAGGCAGGGATGCCTTCATCCTTAAGTTTGACAACAATGGAAACCGTTTATGGGCGACCTATTATGGAGGAGTTGGAGACGATTATGGTTATACGATCGACACCGATGGAAGCGGGAATGTATTTGTAACAGGCTCTACGGCATCCGCAGATTTTCCGGTATGTAACGGCGTGGTATGCTGTGCGACATGTCCTTCGGGTTATTTTGATGGAGTATTGGGAGGCAGTAGCGATGCGTTTATCCTGAAGTTCGACAACAACGGTAATCGTTTATGGGCAACTTATTATGGAGGAGCCGGAATCGAGGGGATGTTTTCTTATGATAATTTAACAATAGATAGTTGTGGAAATGTATACATGAGCTTTAATACATATTCTGTCGATATGCCGGTACAAAGTTCATGCGATGGTGAATACCAGGACAATTCGCACAATGGTCCTGTGGGAAACAGGGATATTGCACTTGTATTTTTTAACAATTCCGGAAACTGTTTATGGGCGACCTATTTGGGTGGAAACGGTATAGATGTTAGGGAGGCATTGGCCGTTGACGGCAGCAATAATTTGTTTATGGCGGGTGAATGGACATCTGTTTCTAATTCTGCAACATACCCATTAACAGATCCGGGTAGCGGAGCTTATTTTGATGCTACTTTTAATGGAGGAGACGATGGGTATCTTATAAAATTCACAAACAGTATTATAGCCAATACCAGCACAAATCAATCTGGTTGCGGCAGTTCATGTGCCGGCAGCGCTGCGGTAAATGTTGTTTCACCTTCCGCTTGTATATATACATACTTGTGGACCAATGGTAATACTACGGATTCTGCCACCGGTTTGTGTGCTGGTACTTACACTGTAACTGTTACCAATTATTTATGCAAGAGTATAACGCTTACTGCCGGTATTTCGGGTGGCATCGGGACACTTACGCTTACCCTCACTCAGGCCAATTCAACCTGTAGTTCTTCTGGTATTGTCACGGCACAACCTGCCGGCGGGATACCAAATTACACCTATTTATGGTTGCCGTCGGGTGGATCAAGTGCTACCGCGACGGGATTGAGTGCGGGCACCTACACAGTTACTGTTACTGATGCGGTAAGCTGTATAGCCACTGCTTCTGTTACAATTATTTCAGCTTTACCTTTAGCAGGACAATTTGCAAAAGGCACTGCTGACTGTATCGGTTGCGGTTGTAAAGAATGGATAATGGTAACTGCAACAGGCGGGACAAGTCCCTACACTTATACCTGGCCTGATGGATATGTCAGTAGGTATAAAAATCAACTTTGTCCGGGAGCTTATTCAATAAATATTAAAGATAAAAACGGCTGTAGTGTAAATGTTAACCTTACTGCGCCATAGAATCAACAGGAAGGTATAAAATAGATCAGGCTGACATTTTATTGTGTCAGCCTGATCTATTTCCTTTATCTTCTAAAGATCAATAATACCTCAACGGAATCACCTCTGCAATATATTTTGCCAATCTGATCACCTGGCGGGTGTAACCATATTCGTTATCATACCAAACATAAAGCACAATGCTTTGTTTGTCCTCGCTGACAAGAGTAGACTGGCTGTCGAATACAGAAGCGCAGGGGTTTCCGATCACGTCGGATGAAACGAGTTCGTTGCTGTAGTAATATTGAATTTGCTCTACAAGGTCGCCCTTGAGTGCGGCATTTTTTAAAATTTCATTCACGGTTTCTTTGTCCGTTTCCTTTTTTACTGTGAGAGCAAGTATAGCCAATGAAACATTTGGGGTAGGGACACGAACAGAATTAGCTGTCAGTTTACCTTTTAAAACGGGCAGTACCTTTGTAATAGCGCTTCCTGCACCAGTTTCGGTAATAACCATGTTCAATGCAGCCGAACGGCCCCTGCGATGCTTGGGATGATAGTTATCCAGCAGGTTTTGGTCGTTGGTATAGGAGTGAATGGTTTCTATATGTCCGTGGTTAATACCCAGGCTTTCTTCAATTACTTTTAGCACAGGAATAATAGCGTTGGTTGTGCAACTTGCGGCTGAGAAAACCTGCTCTTTTTCTATTTCAAGTTTCGATTGATTAATGCCATAAACAACATTGGGAATATCACCTTTGCCAGGAGCCGTTAACAACACCTTACTGATACCTTTCGATTTCAGGTGTTTGGATAAGCCTGCGCGATCGCGTGCCACGCCTGTATTGTCAATCAACAGAGCATTCGTAATACCATAGGATTCGTAATCAATCTCATCAGGGTTTTTCGCCGCGATCATTTTAACGGTATGTCCGTTTATGATCAGGGCTTTGTTTTCCAGATCCTCAATAATAGTTCCGGGGAAAGGGCCATGTACAGAATCTGTTTTTAACAGGTCGGCGCGTTTGGTAATATCTTCATTGGAGTTTGAGCGTGTAACAATGGCCCTTAGACGAAGCTGCATTCCCTTGCCGGCCTGTGCTATAATTTCACGTGCCGCTAAACGTCCAATACGTCCAAATCCGTATAACACAACATCTTTAGGTTTTAATTTACTTTTTTCTTTGCCGATAAAGTCTTCTAACTTTTTTCCGACAAAGTCGCCTGCTGTTTTATAATTAGCTTTTTCGTTTAGCCACTCACTGCAAAGGCGGCCGATATCAATACGGGAAGGGGCAAGGTTGAGTTTTAATAATTCATTAGCCAGCATAGCAGTATCAAAAATGGTAATAGGCTGCTTTACCATTTGCTTGGCATACAGGTGAAGGTTCATGATCTCGCTCGAACTTCTGTCAATAAGCTGATTACGGAAGATAATAAGTTCAACAGATTTTTCAAACCACAAGTCGCCAACGGCTTTAATAAGATCAATTGCTGCTTTTTCCTGTTCTATCCATGAGCCCAGTTCGCTTTCGTAAGTGCTTTTCTTTATCATAGGTTCAATTGCTATAGCCATCGTTATTTTTTTTATAGATTAATTAGACCGGATTATTTTTAAAATTAAAAGAGGAAAGGGATAAAAATCCATTTCCTCTTTTGTGTTAATTAATATAACCACATATTATCCTAAGTATGCTTTAAGTAGTTTACTGCGTGAATTATGGCGAAGCCTGCGTATAGCCTTCTCTTTGATCTGGCGAACACGTTCACGGGTTAAATCGAATTTCGCTCCGATCTCTTCCAGCGTCAGTCCGTGATTTTGTCCAATTCCAAAAAACAATTTGATTACATCGCGCTCGCGGTCGGTTAATGTAGAAAGTGAACGCTCGATTTCACGTTGTAATGATTCATTCATCAAGCCATTATCAGCCTTTGGTGAATCAGGGTTGATCAACACATCCAGCAGGCTGTTGTCTTCACCATTTACAAATGGGGCATCCATTGATACATGACGGCCTGATACACGCATGGTATCTGCAACTTTATCTTCAGGCAGGTCAAGCAGGTTCGAAAGTTCTTCCGCACTTGGCTCACGCTCAAACTCTTGCTCAAGTTTAGAAAACGCTTTATTGATCTTGTTCAATGAACCAACCTGGTTCAAAGGTAAACGAACAATACGCGATTGTTCAGCCAATGCCTGGAGAATAGACTGACGGATCCACCATACAGCATAGGAAATGAATTTAAAACCACGTGTTTCATCGAAACGCTTGGCGGCTTTTATGAGTCCAAGATTACCTTCATTAATTAAGTCCGGTAAACTTAAACCCTGATTTTGATATTGCTTGGCAACAGAAACAACGAAACGCAAGTTGGCCTTTGTTAATTTTTCAAGAGCAATCTGGTCGCCATCGCGGATGCGCTTGGCCAATGATACTTCTTCTTCAGCCGTAATAAGTTCTTCGCGTCCTATTTCCTGAAGATACTTATCAAGAGATGCGCTTTCACGGTTGGTAATCGATTTGGTTATTTTTAGCTGCCTCATGTGTTTGGTTTACGATGTTAAATTAACATCATTAGTTTTTAAAAACTAACGCAAATGTATTCCATTTATTGGTACTTGTCAATTATTTGACTTAATTATAATCAGTTGGTTGTCAGTTGTTTTGAACAATTTTGGATAAATAGCTTAAAGTGAACTCTAAGGAAGGCTTTTTTAACGATGAAATGAACTTTTGACTTAAAATAAGGACTGCTTTTCTGATCTTAAGTTGCGCAATAATTATAGTCCAAAGCCATAGTAGGCGCGCATTCCATTTGAATAAATCCCTTCTATTAACACCCCTCCATCTTTGTTCTCAAGGGAGCTTTTAACATCCTCCATAGAGCCAATTTCTTTTTTGTCGATCCTTGTGATGATAAAGCCTTCCCGTATACCGGCACTTCTTAATTTTCCTCCGTTCAGGCGGACTACCTTGAGCCCATTTTTGATATTTAACCGCTTCTTTTCATCGGGACTGATCTGTTCAAAGCTTGCTCCAAGTACATTTGCTACCTCCGGTTTGTCTTTTTTAAATACTTCGGTGTTTCCATTCCGGTTTTTCAACGTCAAAGGAATTATCTTTTCATCACCATTACGTTTCAACGTGACATTTATTTTATCGCCGGGACGGAATTTACCTACTTGCTCCTGTAACTCAGAAACATTATTTACTTCCATTTCAGCGATCCTTGTAATTACATCTCCTTCCTGGATACCCGCTTCTTCACCGGCTCCGCCATCAGTAATTGTATTTACAAAAACACCCCTTATATCCTTTATGTGTTTTTCTTCGGCAAGCTTTGAGTCAAGGTCACGTATACTTACTCCAATAAATGCACGCTGAACTTCTCCGAACTCAAGGAGATCTGCGGTTACTTTTTTAACAATATTTACAGGTATAGCAAATGAGTAGCCCGCATATGAACCGGTGTTTGATTTAATAGCGGCATTTATACCTACAAGCTGTCCGGCAGTATTAACCAATGCCCCTCCGCTGTTGCCCGGGTTTATGGCTGCATCAGTTTGAATATATGACTCAATGGGGTAAACACCGTTCTGTGGATCTGTTGCAAGGGCATTGAGATTTCGGCCTTTTGCACTTACTATTCCTGCGGTAACAGTAGAGGTAAGATTGAATGGGTTGCCGACAGCCAAAACCCATTCTCCAACTTTTACATCGTCGGAATTGGCATAGGCAACATAGGGGAGTCCTTGCTCCTTTATTTTCAGCAAAGCGAGATCTGTATTGGGATCCCTTCCTATTATGGTAGCGGGGTAGGTACGCCTGTCATTCAACACCACTTCAATCTTATCGGCATGATCTACTACGTGGTTATTGGTTACTATATAACCATCGCCTGTAATAATAACTCCTGAGCCCGCAGACATAGGTTGCGAAGGTCTTTGCTGTAGTTGATTTGGCCCGAAGAACAGGTTATAAAAAGGATCCTGCGTGTATTGGTTTTGATTCTCTATTGCGTAAGTTGTTTTAATATGAACCACAGCATGAACTGTCATCTCGGCAGCGTTTACAAAATTTACTGTAGTTTCGGCAGCTGTGCCAGGCATACTGACAAATTTTACATCTTTCGGTGGGGCCTGTTGTAATACGATAGGTTGTTGGTTATGTTTAATATAGAAATGATCTATTCCTATGGCTGTAATGCCACCAATTCCTGCCACAAGGAAAATTCCGGCTATCTGTTTTATGCGTTTCATGGCTATTGAGTTTTTAAGGTTATTTATTTTATTCAAGTTTAATAGGATAACACAAATTTCATTCCTTTATTTCAAGATGTAAATGGATTTAACAATTTTTAACATGCAGGAGTGTTTCCATTGGCCCTTAAAGGGGAGTGTTAATTCCTTTCGCACCTTTTTTGCAATACATTCTAAATCGAATATTTAGAAACTGTTTAAAATTTATTCAATAATATTTTTATAGCTGCAAAATGAATCATTGCCTCACTTGTTTCAAGCAAATATTCAAAATCTTTACTCAATCTTCGTTGGTTTTCAAACCAAGAAAAAGTTCTTTCAATAAT
>JACPDY010000087.1 GCA_016183775.1 Bacteroidota bacterium | reverse complement strand
AAAGTGTAATTCAAAGTCCATTGTTTGATTTTTAAAATCAAACAACAAACTTTTTTCATTCCCTTTTCAACTCAATCCGCCATTATTATTAACAGCTAACTGTTTGTCCCTCAATTATTATTCATGCGGTGGCCCTGGATTTGAACCCCGCCAGGGGCCATGGGTTGGGTTATAGTTTATAAATACAGCCCAAAGTCTCTTTGAAAGTCCAGTAAATATCTCTATAATTACCTGACAATTAACATGTTTCTAAATAAAAATGAAAGGCACTCATAAAATAAACATTAGTGAGCTTTCAAAGCCCAAGATCAGCAGGTGGCTTTTCAATACTATATTGGATTGGGCAATAATTATCTCCCTAATGATTGCAGCCATTAAATTGAATCACCCTGTTGTATACATATTATCTGTTTTCATCATTGGAAGCAGACAGCACGCTTTGGCCATAATGGGTCACGATGGCGCCCATTATGCAGCTTGCGAGAACAGGCAGTTAAATGATATTATGGCTTCCGTATTTGTTTTTTGGCCCTTAGGTATTGGAATAAACGGGTACCGGAAATTTCATTTTGCGCATCATAAAAAAGTGGGCACGCCGGAAGATCCGGAATTAATACTTAAACGATTGAGCAGGCCGCAATGGGAATTACCTGCCAAAAATTCGAAACACATTACCCACTTAATAAAGGACCTGTTTGGTATAAGTTACAGGGAACTTTTCAAAATAAGCAGATCGATCAAATCAGTAGGGAAAATAGATATTATCGGACCCGTAACATGGTGGTTGGTTATGATTGTAACCTTGTTCTATTTTGAGCAATATATACCGCTCATATTATGGTTTGCTTCTGTTTTTACTTCTTATTGGGCAGTATTCCGGTTACGGGTATGGTTCGAACATCAGGGCACGACTGAAACCAACAGAGTGCATGCTGTCTGGTGGCAGAAATTAATTTTTGCCCCGCATAATGTCTGGTATCATTATGAACATCACCTGTTCCCATCAGTCCCATTTTACAATTTGGATAAAGTGCGGAATATGGAAAAGGGAAAGTCTATCGTTTCCGTTGGGGAATTGTTTCGTTCATTCCGGGTACACTCATTTCTGGGTTCCGGGAGAATTAAAGGTGCTTGAGAATCCCAGACCGCAATTTTACGCCTGCGCTGTAGGTCCGCCAAAGTTCAATGGAATGGCCATAGGCTCAACGTCTTTTACTGGGCCGTGAACCGACTCATATTTCGCCACATTTTCCTTCAATGCCTTCATTAGGCGCTTGGCATGCTGGGGAGTTAACAGAATTCTCGATTTCACTTTTGCCTTAGGCACACCCGGCATAACCTTTATAAAATCAATAACAAACTCCGAATTCGAATGTGTAATTATAGCAAGGTTGGAATAATTCCCCTCCGCGATCTCTTCGCTCAATTCAATATTAAGCTGATTCTGGTTATTTTGTTGGTCTGACATATAAAATAATTTTAATTTTAAAATAAAAATTGCAAGCCTGAAAAACTAGCGGAGCAAAGTAATAAATCCTCTATCCGAGTATGGCGACTTGATACACGAACTGTTAAAGTTCAGCAAATAGTAATACGTTCCATCCGACGCATCACTACTACCGATCTTACCGCTCCATGAATTATTAATATCGTTCGATTCAAACACCAATAGCCCCCAGCGGTTATATATTTTAATATTAAACTCCGAAACCTGTCCTTTAGCCGATATTACAAACGTGTCATTTTTACTATCTCCGTTCGGCGTGAATATGTTTGGAATAATATAAGGCCTGGCTCCTTCCGGCATCGGAGGGCCAACCAGGTTGATCGTGTCAACCGACGAACAGCCCGTTGTTGTTGATGTTGCTGTTACCCAATATTTACCCGAATCAGGAGGCTGTATAGATTGTGTTGTTGCCCCTGTATTCCACAAATAAGTACTTCCGGCATTTTTAGCATCAAGCGTAATATCTTTCAATGCATTACAGGTCATATCATAATCAACTCCCAGGTCAACAACCGGCCCTGGCGTTACTGTAACCTGCACAGTGGCGCTATCAACGCCATTACAACTCAAAGGATTTTTCGCAATAATTTTAACTGTATATGTTCCGCCATTTACAAATTGATGACTGGGTGCAGTACTGTAATCGATCGGTGAACCATCACCAAAATCCCATTCATAACTTGACGCATTCGCGCTGCCGTTAATAAATGTATACGTTAAAGGGGCGCAGCCTACAACACCTGTTGTTGAAGCTATTGCCACAACATTGGGGGTTTGAAAATCTATTTTAAATACGGCGTTATTGCAATTACCCGATTTGTTAGTTTTTGACCAAGCCGTTGCAGTTGTAGGAAAAGTTGAAGTACCCCCGCAACTTGCACAAACCGATTGATAAACCACTCCCCTTTTGTCAAAACGACTGGTGCCCCCGTCAACATGTTCATTCCGGTTGCCACCCGCACCAAAAAAGGTTGCATAAATTAAAGTAGCTGCATTTTTCGAAAGCGACATCAGGTAAAAATCACAACCATCAGTTGATGACTGGTAAGCATCTGAAGTAACAGGAAGACCCGTTGTATTTCCCTGTCCACCACCAATTCCTGTACTACACTTCCCTCCCCACCCCGCAATGTATACGTTCTCACAATTATCAACCAAAAATGCCGACGGCGATATATTTGGAGAAGTATTTATAGCATCGCCAATGATAGTAGAAAATGCGGTCATAGTTAACGCGCTATTGATCTTATGAATAAACAACCCTCCTTTTGTACTTGAATAAACACCTGCTGTAACTGTATAAACCCCTTTTGTCTGACCATACACGTATACATTGTCCTTTTTATCGCTTTGAACAAAATAACATTGGTCATAGCTGCTTGTTCCAATATAAGTTGATGCCATCAGGGCCGTTCCGTTATTCTTAACGATACTAACGAAGCCATCAATGCTGCCCTTATAGGTAGTGTTTAAAACCCCTGAGGTTACTGGGAAATCAGAACTCATTGTACCACCTGCAACATATACATTGTTAGCATTATCAAGAGTCAATCCAAATACCGCGTCATCGGCAGTACCCCCTAAAAATGTACTCCAGGTAAGTGCGGTAAGGCCACTGTTTAGTTTAAATACACAGCCATCCTGACCTCCGCCTGCATACGTTGTTTTATATGCTCCGGCAGTTACTGGAAAGTTAAGCGATTTTGTACAGGAAGCAACGTAACAATCGCCGGTCTTATCAACAATAATTTCTCCACGGGCATCATCCCCGTAATTGAATTTCAAATTGCCGAATATTAATTCATCAGCATCAAAATTCACTCCATCATCGTCAGTACCCCCAATGTAGGTAGAGCCAAGTAAGGCTGTTCCGGCTGAATTAAATTTCGTTACAATTATATCCGCTTTACCACTCAGAGTTTTATCGTATGCGGTTGAACTGACAGGAAAATTTGTAGAATATGTTTTACCAAAAACATACAATTCATCACTATTATTTACAACCATACTATGCGGATATTCATTCTCCGACCCGCCCAGGTAAGTAGAATAAAGTTGCGCTGAGCCCGTAGTGTTGTATTTTACAATGGCTATGTCCCAGGGCCAGGGATAACTTCCACCAGTTCCTCCTCCTCCGAAAGTAGTTTGAAACGCGCCAACAGTAATCGGAAAAGTTCCGGCAGCGGAGCCCGGCCCCGATCTTGTGTTTGTCACGATCCCTCCCGAATACATATTACTGGAATTATCATATGTCGCTGTAAAGCCCCAATTATCAGCAGTAGAACCTGAGTAGGTTGATCCTATCAAAACAGGATCGATGGTCAGTTCATAATTTTTATCGTAACCATTCGGGAGATCAAATGTTACGATCGAGTTTTTAAGAACATATTTACACAACACTTCAACTTTCTTTCCATTAATGTATTGATAAGCATATGGCTTTTGTTCAGTGATCAAACCAAGTGACGTGGTAATGATCAGATTATCTTCTCTTAATTGAAGACGGTCTGCACCGGTGTATTTCATTGCTATTTTTGAGATATCAGCTCCGTGTTTAACTATAAAATCATATTTGGGTTGCATATCATTGCTGTACATTTTAAGATCGATCCCATTGTATAAATTGGTGTAATTAATTTCTTCAAACAACTTCACGCCTGAAGCCCATTTCTGAGGATCATTTCCTATATAATAATTGTGGTATGTTTCTGCGGCATGAAGTCCTTTATGGTCCACATTATTATTCGCATTCATAAATTCCACTTTATAGCTATGGTAATAAGCGGTCGATCTTTCAGCTATTATCCTGGCCCTGCTTTTAGGATGATCGTTGCTTAACAATTCGTGGAAGTCGTACATTTGAAAGGTTATGGAATTTTTCTCAAAATACAGGTCGATGTTTTTAAGCCCCAGCTTAAATAAAACCTGTTTATCCCATTGACCTTTGTTTTCTTCGTACAAAAGCGACGATGAATGTGCCATTACAACCATAGGGAAGATAATGGCCAATAAAACAACTCGTATTTTATCCATGTTTTTTATTTTCTGTTATCGAATTATATATTCCGGCATACTACCGATAAAAGTAAAAAAGCCCTAACCGTCAAACAAGTTAAAAAAGGAGCAAATATTACCCGTCCAAAATTCAAAAACCTGTTTTTTGAGGTCAGTAAATATAAAGTTTTAAAATGAAAAAGGAGTTACCTGCCGGCAACTCCTTTTTTCATATTCAAAACTATAACTCGTTGATTTTTAAGCTTCTTGCTCGATGACCTCCTGTTTTGAAGCCATTAGCTTTTCGTATTCCTCTCTCGAACCAACGATCATGCGTTCATATTCTCTTAAGCCGGTACCGGCAGGGATCAAATGACCAACGATCACATTTTCCTTCAATCCGCTCAGGTCATCTATCTTACCGCCTACGGCAGCTTCATTCAGCACTTTTGTTGTTTCCTGGAACGACGCGGCACTCATAAAGCTGTTTGTTTGCAACGAAGCTCGTGTAATACCCTGCAATATCTGTGTAGATGTAGCAGTGATCGCTTCGCGTGCTTCAACCAGCTTCTTATCCTGGCGCTTCAACACAGAATTTTCATCTCTCAACTTACGCGGAGTGATAATCATTCCCGGTTTTAACGTTTCAGAATCGCCGCCTTCAGTTACAACCAGTTTACCATGCAAACGGTCGTTCTCCTCCATAAAATCAAGCTTCCTGATCAATTGCTTTTCAAGGAAAATTGTATCTCCGGCATCATCAATCTCAACTTTACGCATCATCTGACGGACAATTGTTTCAAAATGCTTGTCGTTGATCTTCACACCCTGCAAACGATACACCTCCTGAATCTCATTCACAAGATACTCCTGCACTGCAGTCGGACCTTTGATCGACAGAATATCAGAAGGAGTAATTGCTCCGTCCGACAGCGGATAACCCGCCTTAATAAAGTCATTCTCCTGAACAAGGATATGTTTTGAGAGCGGAACTAGATACCTGTGCTGCTCACCTGTTCTTGATTCAATGATTACCTCACGGTTACCGCGCTTTATCTTTCCGAATGATACAACACCATCAATTTCAGAAACTACAGCAGGGCTGCTCGGATTACGCGCTTCAAACAATTCCGTTACACGCGGCAGACCACCTGTGATATCACCCAGCTTACCGGCTGAACGAGGTATCTTAACGAGAATCTGACCGGCATGTATGTCATCGCCCTGGTTCACAATTACGTGAGCGCCAACAGGAATGTTATATGTTTTAACTATTTCCTTTTTAACTATGATCTTGATCGCCGGATTCTTGGTTTTATCACGGCTGTCAACAATAACCTTCTCTTTAAACCCGGTTTGTTCGTCAACCTCTTCGCGATAAGTATAACCTTCATCAATATTCTCAAATTCGATCTTTCCACCGAACTCAGAGATGATCACCGCGTTATACGGATCCCAATCGCAGATCAATGTACCCTTCTTTACTTTAGCGTTGTTCTTCACATACAACTGAGCTCCATAAGGAATATGAGTGGTTGTGAGTGTGCTCATTGTATTCGGATCTGTGATCCTCATTTCAGCTGAACGGCCAATAACAACGTTAACTTTTTCACCATCCTGGTTCTTACGCTCAACAATTTTTAATTCTTCAATATCAACTATACCATCGTATTTAGCTTCGATTTTTGATGAAGCCGCGATGTTGGATGCCGTACCACCAACGTGGAACGTACGCAGTGTAAGCTGTGTACCCGGCTCACCGATAGATTGAGCTGCAATTACACCAACAGCCTCACCCTTCTGAACCATGCGGCCATTCGCGAGGTTACGTCCATAACATTTTCCGCAAACACCGATACGATTCTCACAGGTCAACACCGAACGGATCTCAACAGCTTCAACAGGCGAATCAGCGATCTTCTGAGCGATCTCTTCTGTTACTTCTTCTCCTGATTTAGCAAGCAGTTCACCCGTTATCGGGTTAAATACATCATGAACAGTGGTACGACCCAATATCCTGTCGTATAATGATTCAACCACATCATCATTTTTCTTCAATGCAGTTGCAATAAGTCCTCTTAATGTACCGCAATCTTCATCAGTAATAATAACATCCTGTGCAACGTCAACCAACCTACGGGTCAGGTAACCAGCATCGGCTGTTTTAAGAGCTGTATCGGCCAAACCTTTACGTGCACCGTGAGTTGAAATGAAGTACTCGTGAATTGACAACCCTTCTTTAAAATTAGAGATGATCGGATTCTCAATGATCTCTCCTCCTGTAGCACCTGATTTCTGTGGCTTAGCCATCAGACCACGCATACCGCTCAGCTGACGGATCTGTTCTTTCGAACCCCTCGCACCTGAGTCAAGCATCATGTATACAGGGTTAAAGCCCTGACGATTGTTTGTCAACTCATCCATTACCTTTTTGGTAATTTTTGAGTTGGTATGCGTCCAGATATCAATGATCTGGTTGTAACGCTCGTTGTTTGTAATGAAACCCATGTTATAGTTATTCATTACTTCATCAACTTCCGACTTCGCGCCATCAATAAGTTTTTCTTTATCATCGGGTACAATTACATCACCCAGGTTAAATGACAAACCTCCCCTGAACGCGAATGAAAATCCTAAATGCTTGATATCATCAAGGAATTTAGCGGTCTTCACCATGTCAGTTTTCTTCATAATGACACCGATAATATCACGTAATGATTTCTTGGTAAGAAGTTCATTAATATAACCAACTTCTCTCGGAACAACCTGGTTAAAGATCACACGACCAACAGTCGTTTCAATTATTTTAGTTACATACTCGCCATTCTCAACAGTGTTTGTTCTTACTTTAATAATGGCATGAAGGTCAACGCGCTTTTCGTTAAAGGCAATGATCACCTCTTCAGGCGAATAAAATATTTTGCCTTCGCCTTTAACTGCGAATTCCTTGGTATCTTTTCTTGGTTTGGTCATATAATACAGACCAAGTACCATGTCCTGCGAAGGTACCGCGATAGGCGCACCATTCGAAGGGTTCAGAATGTTATGCGATGCAAGCATCAATAGTTTAGCTTCCAGAATAGCAGCATTACCAAGTGGCACGTGAACCGCCATCTGGTCACCGTCAAAGTCGGCGTTGAATGCTGTACACACCAACGGGTGCAGCTGTATCGCTTTACCCTCGATCAATTTTGGCTGGAAAGCCTGTATACCTAAACGGTGAAGTGTGGGGGCACGGTTCAACAGAACAGGATGTCCTTTTAAAACGTTCTCTAAAATATCCCAAACAACCGGGTCTTTACGATCAACAATTTTCTTAGCTGACTTAACTGTTTTTACAATACCTCTTTCTATCATCTTACGGATGATAAATGGCTTGAATAATTCAGCTGCCATATCCTTTGGTAAACCACACTCATGCAGCTTCAACTCAGGACCTACAACAATTACCGAACGCGCAGAGTAGTCAACACGTTTACCCAATAAGTTCTGACGGAAACGACCTTGTTTACCTTTCAAACTATCGGAAAGTGATTTTAACGCACGGTTAGCTTCTGTTTTAACCGCGTTAGCTTTACGTGAGTTATCGAATAATGAGTCAACAGACTCCTGTAACATACGTTTTTCGTTACGTAAAATAACATCGGGAGCTTTGATCTCGATCAAACGTTTTAAACGGTTATTTCGGATAATTACGCGTCTGTATAAATCATTCAGATCGGATGTCGCAAAACGACCGCCATCAAGAGGTACAAGAGGACGCAACTCAGGAGGAATAACCGGAACAATTTTCACGATCATCCATTCAGGATTATTCTTAATATGTTTATTCGCAGAACGGAAAGCTTCAACTACCTGCAAACGCTTTAACGCTTCGTTCTTACGCTGCTGTGAAGTTTCAGTATTCGCTTTATGGCGAAGTGTGTATGATAATTCATCAAGCTTTATACGGCTCAATAACATTTGCAAAGCATCTGCCCCCATCTTCGCGATAAACTTATTCGGATCGCTGTCATCCAGGTGTTGATTATCCTTCGGAAGTGTTTCTAAAATATTCAGATACTCTTCTTCGGTCAGGTAATCAAGATAGTTCAATGCTTCTCCGGCTGCATTCTTAGCTACACCTGCATTAATAACCACATACCTTTCATAGTAAATGATCATGTCCAATTTCTTGGTTGGCAAACCGAGCAGGTACCCGATTTTATTAGGCAATGAACGGAAATACCAGATATGGGCAACAGGTACAACCAGGTTAATATGTCCCATACGTTCCCTGCGCACCTTCTTTTCAGTTACTTCAACACCGCAACGGTCGCACACTATACCCTTATAACGGATACGTTTGTATTTACCGCATGCACATTCCCAATCTTTTACCGGACCAAAAATACGCTCACAGAACAAACCACCCATTTCAGGCTTATAGGTTCTGTAGTTAATTGTTTCCGGCTTTACCACTTCTCCGCTTGACCGCTCAAGAATGAGCTCAGGCGATGCAAGACTAATTGTAATTTTCGAGAAATTACTTTTTAGTTTGATGTCTTTTTTAAAGGCCATTTATCGTGATTTTTTAGAATGTTAAAATAATGTACATCACGCCTTTCGGCGTGATGTTATTCATATATAATTATTAATCCATAGTGATGTTCAGACCTAAGCCGCGTAACTCATGTAATAATACATTGAATGACTCAGGAATACCCGGTGTGGGCATCGGCTCGCCTTTAACAATTGCTTCGTAAGCTTTTGCCCTACCCACAACGTCATCGGATTTGATCGTAAGTATCTCCTGCAGAATGTTGGCAGCGCCAAACGCTTCAAGGGCCCAAACTTCCATCTCACCAAAACGCTGACCACCAAACTGGGCTTTACCACCCAATGGTTGCTGCGTAATAAGTGAATACGGACCGATAGAACGCGCGTGCATTTTATCATCCACCATGTGACCTAATTTAAGCATGTAGATAATACCTACAGTTGCAGGTTGATCGAAACGCTCACCGGTTCCGCCATCATGCAGATAAGTTTTACCATAACGCGGGAGACCTGCTTCATCTGTATACTTATTAATCTCATCCAATGTAGCTCCGTCAAAAATTGGTGTTGAAAATTTCATATCCAATTTCTGTCCGGCCCATCCAAGAACAGTTTCATAGATCTGTCCAAGATTCATACGCGATGGTACACCAAGCGGATTCAACACAATGTCAACAGGAGTTCCATCTGCAAGGAATGGCATATCCTCTGCACGAACAATACGTGCAACAATACCTTTGTTACCGTGACGGCCCGCCATTTTATCACCAACTTTCAGTTTACGCTTTTTGGCAATATAAACTTTAGCTAATTGTACGATACCTGCAGGTAATTCATCACCAACAGTCAGATTGAACTTCCTGCGTTTAAATGCGCCTAACAGATCATTATACTTAATGCTGTAGTTATGCAGCAACCGCTCAATTTGCTTATTGGTATCCTTATCGGTAGTCCAATGCGTTGGATTAATTGTAACATAATCTATTTTCTCCAATGCTTTTTGAGTAAACTTGGTTCCCTTAGAGATCAGGTCCTCCTTCAATGTATTGGTAACACCCTGCGAGGTTTTACCATTTACAATTGAACTCAGCTTCTGAACCAGTTTATCCTTCAACTCGGCATTCGCATGATTATACTCTTTATCTATCTTTTCAAGGATTGTCTTCTCATCCGCCTTTGTTTTCTTGTCTTTGATGATACGGGAGAATAATTTCTTGTCTGTAACAACACCGCGAATAGATGGCGGAACTTTCAAAGATGCATCTTTTACATCACCTGCCTTATCACCGAAAATAGCACGTAAAAGTTTTTCTTCAGGCGACGGATCAGTTTCACCCTTTGGAGTGATCTTACCGATCAATATGTCACCTTCTTTTACTTCAGCACCAACACGGATCAATCCGTTCTCATCAAGATCCTTGGTAGCTTCTTCACTTACATTCGGGATATCCGCAGTAAGTTCTTCCAGGCCGCGTTTTGTATCACGTACTTCAAGTACATATTCATCAATATGTAACGATGTAAATACGTCATCCTGCACAATTTTCTCATTGATAACAATGGCATCCTCAAAGTTGTAACCTTTCCAGGGCATGAACGCAACTTTTAAATTACGCCCAAGCGCTATCTCACCATTTTGTGTTGCATAACCTTCACAAAGCACCTGTCCGAAAGTTACCTTCTCGCCCTTTTTTACAATTGGCTTAAGGTTGATACATGTGTTCTGATTGGTTTTACGGAATTTGATAAGGTTATAACGTTTTACATCATCGTCAAAGCTTACTAGTTTTTCAGCGTCGCTTCTGTTGTAACGGATCACAATTTCATTGGCATCCACATACTCAACAACACCATTGCCTTCGGCATTGATAAGCACACGTGAATCACGTGCAACAAGGCCTTCAAGACCTGTTCCCACGATCGGGGCTTCAGGCCTCAACAATGGTACAGCCTGGCGTTGCATGTTCGAACCCATCAGGGCACGGTTAGCATCGTCATGCTCAAGAAATGGAATTAATGATGCCGCAATCGAAGAAATCTGGTTTGGAGCAATGTCCATCAACTCGATCTTTTCAGGCTCTACAACAGGATAGTCGCCTTCGTAACGGGCAACAACCTTAGCTTCAGTAAAGTTTCCTTTCTCGTCAGTTACTGTTTTAGATTGAGCGATCGTTTTCTGATCTTCTTCTTCAGCGGTTAAATAAACCAGGTTGTTCAGGTCAACTTTTCCTTTCGCCACTCTGCGATAAGGTGTTTCGATGAAGCCCAATTTATTGATCTTAGCGTATACACACAACGAAGAAATCAAACCGATATTCGGACCTTCAGGTGTTTCGATGGTACACAAACGACCGTAGTGCGTATAGTGAACGTCACGAACCTCAAAGCCTGCACGCTCGCGCGACAGACCTCCGGGGCCAAGGGCAGATAGCCTCCTTTTATGTGTGATCTCTGCCAGCGGATTGGTTTGATCCATGAACTGGGAGAGCTGGTTTGTTCCGAAGAACGAATTGATAACTGAAGATAATGTCTTCGCGTTGATCAGGTCAATCGGCGTGAACACCTCATTATCGCGAACGTTCATGCGTTCACGGATAGTGCGTGCCATACGTGCCAATCCTACACCAAACTGTGAATACAATTGTTCTCCAACTGTACGCACACGCCTGTTACTCAAGTGGTCAATATCATCCACATCCGCTTTCGCGTTGATCAGCTCGATCAGGTATTTAATGATGGCGATAATATCTTCCTTAGTCAATACTTTTTTCTCAGGGTCGATATTCGTACCTAATTTTTTATTTATTCTATAACGGCCAACTTCTCCAAGATCGTAACGCTTATCGGAGAAGAATAATTTATCAATGATACCACGCGCTGTTTCTTCATCGGGTGGTTCAGCATTACGCAACTGACGGTAAATGTGTTCAACCGCTTCCTTTTCCGAATTAGATGTGTCTTTTTGGAGCGTATTGTAAATGATGGCGTAATCAGCCGAGTTAACGTCTTCCTTGTGGAGTATAACCGCTTTAACATTCGCATCAACGATCATATCAATGTGAGATTCTTCGAGAACAGTTTCACGATCGATCAGCACCTCGTTACGCTCAATAGATACAACTTCACCGGTATCTTCATCCACGAAATCTTCCACCCATGTCTTTAAAACACGTGCTGCCAATTTACGTCCAACAACTTTTAACAAGGCAGCCTTACTTACTTTTAATTCATCAGCAAGACCAAATATTTCAAGGATCTGTTTATCACTTTCAAACCCGATCGCTCTTAAAAGAGTAGTTACTGGTAATTTTTTCTTACGATCGATGTAAGCATACATCACACTGTTGATATCTGTAGCAAACTCTATCCACGATCCTTTAAAAGGTATGATACGCGCAGAATACAGTTTGGTTCCGTTAGCGTGACGGCTTTGACCAAAGAAAACACCTGGTGAACGATGTAATTGGGATACAACAACCCGTTCAGCACCATTGATAACGAACGTACCTTTTGGGGTCATATATGGAATTGTTCCCAGATATACATCCTGAACAACAGTTTCAAAATCCTCGTGTTCGGCATCTGTACAATACAGCTTAAGTTTCGCTTTAAGCGGAACGCTGTGAGTCAATCCGCGTTCGATACACTCATCGATTGAGTAACGCGGAGGATCTACGAAGTAGTCCAAAAACTCAAGTACGAAATTGTTACGGGCATCGGAAATAGGAAAATTCTCACTGAATACCTTAAACAACCCTTCGTCCTTACGGTTTTCGCTGGTAGTTTCTAACTGAAAGAAGTCCTTGAACGACTGCAATTGTATATCAAGGAAATCAGGATACTCAACCTGATTTTTACTTTTGGAGAAATTTATTCTCTGATTTTTTTTGTTCTGAGCCAAGGCGATCGAGTATTACGCCTGCCGTGCATAAATGCAACACGAGCAGACTGGTTTAAAAAAATTTCAAAACAACTAAAGCCCACTATAAAAGTGGGCTATATGATATATGATCCGCGTCCTGTCCGGACACAGATCACTATCAATATATTGTAGAATGAGTTTACTTAACTTCAACTTCTGCTCCCGCGTCAGCTAATTGTTTTCTCATGTTCTCAGCATCTTCTTTAGAAACACCTTCCTTGATAGGTTTTGGAGCTCCGTCTACCAGGTCTTTAGACTCTTTCAAGCCAAGTCCTGTAAGTTCTTTAACGATCTTTACAACACCAAGTTTCTGAGCGCCGGCACTTTTAAGAATTACGTCAAATGATGTTTTAGCTTCTGTTGCTGCTGCACCACCTCCGCCGCCTGCTACTGCTACTGCAGCTGCGGGTTCAATACCATGCTCATCTTTTAGCACTTTCGCTAATTCCTGAACTTCTTTTACTGTTAAGCTAACTAATTGGTCAGCTATCGCTTTTACGTCTGCCATTTTATTGAGGTTTTTAATTAATTACTGGTTTATAAAAAATTTTAATTATTTAATTACAATTTAAGCTGCCGGTGCTGCTTCAGCATTACCTGCTGCTGCATCGGTACCACCTTCCATTTTCCTGGCCGGGTTTGTAAGCGCCGAAATAACATTTCGGGCAGGAGATTGCAATAAGCCGATGATATCTCCGATCAATTCATTCTTGCTCTTAATAGCGGCAAGAATATCGATCTGGGCATCCCCTAAATAAATTGCCGATTCAACATAGGCCGCCTTTAATAAAGGTCGGTCGCTTGTTTTACGGAATTCCTTAAGGATCTTGGCAGGTGCGCTTCCGGATTCACTGAATAATACCGCAGTAGAACCTTTCAACGGAGCGCCCATCAGATCTTTGTAATCACGACCGGTACTTTTTTCAATTGCTTTTTTAAGCAATGAATTTTTCACGACCTGCATCGTGACGTTCTGCTTAAAAAACAGCCTTCTTAACTTACTGGTCTTCTCGGAGCTTAAGGTTGATATGTCGGTCAGATAGAAATGCGTTGTGGCGGCCAATTGACCGAACAACTCTTCTATCGCCTTTGTTTTTTCTTCTTTGTTCATGATACTTGGTTTATCCGGAATCCCGGAGATTTAATTCTGATTATACTCCGGCCAGCGTTTTAGTATCTATCTGGATGCTTGGGCTCATGGTGCTTGACATGAACACACTCCTCAAATAAGCGCCTTTCGCTGACGAAGGTTTTAATTTGATAATTGCCTGTAACAATTCATTGGCATTATCTGCAATTTTCTGACTATCGAAAGATGTTTTAGCGAAAGCCGAATGAATATGGCTTTGCTTATCAACTTTGAAATCAATCTTACCGCCTTTAGCGTCAGTCACAGCTTTACCGATCTCCATGGTAACTGTACCTGTTTTAGGGTTAGGCATTAAACCACGTGGACCTAATACACGGCCCAACGCACCCACTTTACCCATTACACTCGGCATGGTAACGATTACATCAACATCTGTCCATCCACCCTTGATCTTTTCGATATACTCGTCAAGACCAACATGGTCAGCTCCTGCAGCTTTAGCTTCAGCCTCTTTATCGGGTGTAACTAATGCCAATACACGAACTGCTTTACCGGTACCGTGCGGAAGCGTAACGATACCACGTACCATTTGGTTTGCCTTTTTAGGATCAACTCCTAGGCGGATACTGATGTCAACTGTAGAATCAAATTTTGTGTTTGTGATCTCTTTTACAATTTTAGCAGCTTCAGTAATACTGTAGGCCTTTGTCTGATCAAACTTGGCCAGCGCCGCTTTTCTCTTCTTGGTTAATTTTGCCATTTTATTGGTTTTGCGATGTACGAACGGCACGATACATTTCTGCTCAATGCCTCCATCAGTTAAAATACTAAATATCAGAACGGTTTATTACCGCTTACATTTACACCCATACTGCGCGCTGTACCTGCGATCATGCTCATAGCTGATTCAACGGTAAAACAATTCATATCAGGCATTTTATCTTCAGCGATCTTTTTTATCTGGTCCCAGTTAATGGTACCCACTTTTTTCCTGTTCGATTCAGCAGAGCCTCCTTTGATCTTGATAGCATCCATGATCTGGGCTGCCACAGGCGGACGTTTTATGATGAAATCAAATGATTTATCATTGTATACGGTAATAATAACAGGAAGTACTTTACCCGCCTGGTCCTGGGTTCTTCCATTGAACTGCTTACAGAACTCCATGATGTTAACACCTTTAGCACCAAGAGCCGGACCGATCGGAGGAGCCGGATTCGCAGCACCACCTTTGATCTGTAATTTTACGAATGCACTTACTTCTTTTGCCATGTTTTATTAGTTTAAAATTCTATTTATCTACTACTTTACTCATCAGTTTCAGGCCTGCCTGCCGAAGGGGCAGTTCGGCCCGCAGGCAGGTTAAAAGTTTTGGCTGGAAGCGCAAAAACTTTTAACAAAAAACAATAAACCGGTTATGCTCTTTCAACTTCAAGGAAACCCAGTTCAAGCGGAGTGTTACGTCCGAATATTTTTACCATTACTTTAAGGGTTTTCTTTTCTTCATTAATTTCTTCAATAGTTCCTGTAAAGCTGTTGAACGGACCGTTAATTACTTTAACAGCTTCTCCAACAACAAACGGGTTAGTGATCTGTGCTTCACTTTCAGCCAATTCATCTACCTTACCTAAAATACGATTCACTTCAGATAAACGAAGTGGTGTAGCGTTACCGGCTTTATCACCTAAAAAGCCTATCACACCTGATATGTTTTTCAAAATATGCGGCACTTCTCCTACTAACGCTGCTTCAATAAGCACGTAACCGGGAAAAAAACTTCTCTCTTTACTCACTTTTTTTCCGGCACGGATCTGATAAACCTTTTCGGTTGGTATCAAAACCTGCGAAACAAAATCTTTTAAGCCAAGACGATTTATTTCATTCTCGATATACTCCTTCACCTTCTTCTCTTTGCCGCTGATAGCGCGGACAACATACCATTTCTTCACAGAGCTACCTTCTTTTACTTGTACATTCTGGCTCATTTGTTTTTATTTTAAATTAAAACATTTGATAGAAAGCTTCCATCAGCTTATTAAAAACTGTATCCATCGCAAAGATCAACAACGCGATGATCAACGAAGCAACCATAACAACAATAGCACTTCCCTGCAATTCACTCCAGGTTGGCCAAGAAACTTTTGTTAAAAGTTCGCTTGTTGTTTCTTCAAAATATGTCTTGATCCTGCTCATTATTCTTTATTTTGTTTCTTAACTTCTCTTTCTTTGCACGGGCACCTGGACTCGAACCAAGATCAATCCCGCTTTGAGCGGGACTATTCTATTTCCCTTTAATCCCCCCCGCAAAAAATTGCGGCCTTTTTATTCTCCTTGCACGGGCACCTGGACTCGAACCAAGATCAACGGTTTTGGAGACCGCTATTCTAGCCATTGAACTATGCCCGTCTTTGGCCCCAATTCCTCCATTTTTCAATTCTTAAACCCTCTGCACGCGTGCTTATTACGGAATTTTCTTTCCCTTTAGAGGGCAGCAAAGGTGTCCTGAAATATCAGGACACCTTTATCTTCTGTTAACTCTTTTATTGAATTACTTTATGATCTCAATTACCTGTCCTGCACCAACTGTTCTGCCACCTTCACGGATAGCAAAACGCAGACCTTTATCCATAGCAACCGGAACGATTAATTTAACTGTGATCGTTACGTTATCGCCAGGCATAACCATTTCACGGCCTGTTGGCAGATCGATTTCACCAGTCACGTCAGTTGTGCGTAAATAGAACTGAGGACGATATTTATTATGGAAAGGTGTGTGACGACCTCCTTCTTCTTTCTTTAAAACATAAATCTCAGCTTTGAATTCAGTGTGAGGAGTGATAGAACCAGGCTTAGCAATTACCATACCTCTCCATATTTGTTCTTTATCAACACCACGAAGAAGCAAACCAACGTTATCACCCGCTTCACCACTATCTAATAACTTACGGAACATCTCAACACCGGTTATAGTTGATTTCAATTTTGCTTCTTGCATACCAAGGATCTCAACTTCATCACCTACAAGGATCTTACCTGTTTCAATACGCCCGGTAGCAACAGTTCCACGACCAGTGATCGAAAAAACGTCTTCCACAGGCATAAGGAAAGGTTTGTCAATTTCACGTACCGGAATCGGAATGAAATTATCAACTGCATCCATAAGATCCATAATACTTTTTGTCCACTTTGGATCATTATTCAATGCTCCAAGAGCAGAACCTTCTATGATCAGTTTATCATCGTTATCGTATCCATAAAACTTAAGCAGGTCTTTCACTTCTTCTCTAACGAGCATAACCATTTCAGGATCATCAACCGCGTCAACCTTATTGAGGAACACAACAACTTTAGGTACACCAACCTGGCGTGCCAAAAGGATATGTTCGCGTGTTTGAGGCATTGGTCCGTCAGTTGCAGCAACAACCAATATAGCACCGTCCATCTGAGCAGCACCTGTAACCATGTTCTTTACATAGTCAGCGTGACCAGGACAATCAACGTGAGCATAGTGACGTTTCTCAGTCGCATATTCAACGTGCGAAGTATTAATAGTAATACCTCTTGCTTTTTCTTCAGGGGCGTTGTCGATCGAAGAGAAGTCTCTTATCTGAGCCAACCCTTTGCCGGCAAGAACCGTAGTAATTGCTGCGGTCAAAGTGGTTTTACCATGGTCTACGTGACCTATGGTTCCAATGTTTACGTGTGGTTTGGAACGATCGAATTTTTCTTTAGTTGCCATATCAATTGATTATTTAAGGTGTTTATACTGGTTTTATTTTCTTACAAAATTTACTTTTTATTTCCTGCTACTTTTTACCAAACTGATGAATCATCATCTAATGCTTGAGTTATTGACTCGGTTTTATTCGGGCGGCCCCCAGACAGCTTTTGAGCTGTTGATGAGGATTGAACTCACGACCTCTTCCTTACCAAGGAAGTGCTCTACCACTGAGCTACAACAGCTTTTCCGGTTCTTTGATCCAGGCTCCAGGTAAAACCTGAAACCAGCAACCTTAAACCCAGTGTGAGCGGAAGACCGGGCTCGAACCGGCCACCCTCAGCTTGGAAGGCTGATGCTCTACCAAATGAGCTACTTCCGCTTAATTCAAGTTCCACGCGTTAAGAACGTGGGGAGAATAGGATTCGAACCTATGAACTCCGAAGAGGACAGATTTACAGTCTGTTGCCTTTGGCCACTTGGCTATCTCCCCAAAATCAACCGGAATTAGCATAAACAGAGCCGATGGAGGGATTCGAACCCCCGACCAGCTGATTACAAATCAGCTGCTCTGGCCAACTGAGCTACATCGGCCTGTATTCAAGCATTTTAAAGAACTTATATACAATAAAAAAGCAGCCCTTTTTTAAAAGGACTGCAAATCTATAAAACTATTAGTAACCTACAAAATAAAATCAGCTTTTTTTACAAAAAAGAACTGGATTGGAACAAAATTTGATATAAGTGGTATTTTTCTACAAGCCCTTCACTTTTTCCTTGTATTTTTTAACCTGGTTAGTAAGGGCCACAATACTCGTATCCACCGCTTCTTCGAAGGTTTTACACTGTTTCTTTACAAAAAGATCGTTTCCGCGTAGCTGGATCTTGATTTCTGCAACCTTATTTTCTGTAGTGCTGGATTTATCAAGTTTAAGGAATACCTCCCCTCCAATAATTCCATCATAATAACGACCTAATTTATTTACTTTTTCTTGTACAAATTCGAGGAGCCTGGTATCGGCGTCGAAATGGATTGACTGGATCTTGATGTTCATAACCGGGAAGTTTTGGAGGTTAATACTTTGTTTATTATTCTTTTGTTATGCTTTAGGATGAGCCTGCTTGTGAACCGCCTTCAGCTTTTCGACTGTATTGTGCGTATACACCTGTGTCGCAGCAAGACTGGAGTGACCGAGTAATTCTTTAATGGCATTCAGATCGGCTCCGTTGTTTAACATGTGTGTGGCAAATGTGTGACGTAATACATGCGGACTTCTTTTTTCGATTGTTGTTACCATACTAAGGTAATTATTTACAACCCTGTATACTAACTTTTCATATAATTTGTTGCCTTTTTCGGTAACAAAAAAGTGCTCTTCATTAATATTATTGATTTTAGCTTTCTGAGCCAGGTATTTTTTGATCCTAGGCTTTAACGAATCGGCAAAAGGAATTACACGTTCCTTGTTTCGCTTACCCAGCACTTTTATGGTGCAATTATACATATCCACATTTTGTTGCTTTAAGCCAACCAACTCAGCCAAACGAATGCCTGTTGCATAAAAAAGCTCGATCATAAGCTGATTGCGAATGCCCGCGAAATCATCACCAAAATCAACATTGTCGAGCAGTTTATCCATATTATCCTTTTCTACAAACACCGTTAACCGTTTGGCTATTTTAGGTGTTTGTATCTTAGGCATTGGATTTTCGGTCACTACCCCCTGGCGCAGCAGATACTTATAGAATGTTTTTAATGCTGTAATTTTATGATTTATTGTGCGCGCAGAAATTTTTTGCTCCATCTGGCTCACCACCCACGAGCGGATAAGCAAGTGGTTAACCCCATCAATTGTTTCGATCTTATAATTTTCAATTAAATAGGCAATAAATTGATCCAGGTCAGTATTGTATGACGTTACCGTATGTCCGGAAAGCCGCTTTTCGAATTGGAGGTATTCGAGGAAATTATCTTTTAATTGAAGAATGGTCATCGTTCTGCAAAGATAGTAGTGATAACGAAGTTAAGGGAAAAATGTTGTGGTCACCCTATGGGATTTCCGCAAAGATTGGGCTTTATTTTTGGGGAGCTATTGGACTATTATAATTTTTTGAGTCCATGTTTCATTACCATTTGTTAATTGCATAAAATAAATTCCTTGTTTGAGTTTATAATTTATTAATTCCTTTCTCCCGTTGAAAGCTTGTGAATAAACTTTCTCTCCGATATCATTAAAAACATTCATTGTACCATTAAATATATTTTTATGCACAGAAATATTAATGATGTCGGATGTGGGATTTGGGAAAATGACAATGGCATCCGAATCCCTGCCTTCGCTTATACCTGACACATAACAGATTGTTATAGCAGTATCTTTTGTAAGAATATTAGAAGGGTAAGTTCCAAATGTTCCTGAAGGAAGCCCCAAAGCAGAAGGAAATGTGTTACGCGCAGAAATAGGTGCAGTTGTTACAATGGTTGGGATTGGGTGATCACCGCAACTTGAATTGCCTTTAGAATCAGTTTTTATAATATATATTCCCCCAATCGAGTCTTGGGCAGGTCCTGCAATTATATATCCTAGGTCATTTGTTTGTCGGACGCATGTTCCAATTGGCAAAGCAGTGTTTTTACCGCCATAAGACTTTGTCCAAATAGTATCACCCATTGAATTAACTTTAACAAGATATGCATTCCAGTTATGATCATCATCAGATATGACTCCGGTAAAAACAAATCCACTATCAGAAGTTTGACAAACGGAATTAACTTTATCGTATCCGGAATTTCCATAAGCTTTAGCCCAAATTACCTGACCCATCGAATCTGTCCTGAGCAAAAAAGCATCTGAATCGCCGGCGCCATAATTATCAGTAAATCCACCTATTATATAACCTTTGTCGAAATTTTGATGGATTGAGAATCCTCTATCCATTGATGGCCCTCCATAAACCTTACTCCAGATTACATCTCCCAAAGAATCAATTTTGGTAAGATATACCCCACCCCCGCCTCCAAAATTTGCCGTCCATCCGGTAATAACATAACTACCATCACTGGTTACTTCAAGTGCGCCAAAATAATCATAGCTTGCTCCACCATACGCACGTGACCATAAAGTATCACCATATGAGTTAGTTTTGATTAAGTATGGTTTGGTGTTTAAAGATGTAAAATGCTGCGAATTGCCGGCAACTACAAACCCACCGTCAGCTGTCGGCTTACTACATATAGCCTCCTGAGTAAAATAATCCTGAATATTATAATATGTTTTATAATTTATAGGATAACCTACAGAATCAACTTTCATAAAAGACGCTCCACTTGAAAATCCATGACATGCAAAAATATACTCTGAGTCATTTATTTGCTCGAGCGAAGTTGCATGGTAATAATCAACATAAGTATTTGACCACAATACATCTCCTTTAGTATCTATTTTTTTTAAAGTTGCATATACAGTACCATTCTGGTGATTAAGACTGCCGCCGGCAATAAGAAAATTGCCATCATGCGTGAGTATTACAGCCGGGTAATAACTTGATCCTCTTCCAAACCGGCTTTGAAAAGTCGTCTGACCGAAAGCAGCGATTGTAATTAGAAAAGTAAAAAAAGTAGTTGTTTTTTTCAATGTGTTAATTAATTAATCTACCATAATGAAAAATGTCCCGACCCATAGGAAATAAAAATAGCAACCGATTTTTCGATTGCTACTTAATAAAATATAATTATCGCAAATTACTCAGCGTCTTCGCCGGCTTGCAGTTTTTGCTTGTATCGTGCGTGGATGATCTCTTCGCGCCTTACAACAGAAGGTTTGGTGAATTTTTGACGTTCACGTAATTCTTTTACAACACCTGTTTTTTCAAATTTTTTCTTGAATTTTTTCAGGGCTTTTTCAATCGATTCGCCTTCTTTTACTTGTACTATTAGCATATTGTTTTCTTCTTATGTTTTATTAATAGGGCTGCAAATATATTAAAAAAAGTAAAAAGGGGAAAGAATTCAGGAATTATTATTCGGGTTATTGAATTCAATACGAAAAAATGCTACAAAAAGGGCCGATTTTAACCATTAAATCGGCAAATACTTTTAAGCGATGCAAAAAATGGTGGGGATTTGGGAATTACAACTCTTATTAGAAAAATCTATCTTTACTTTATACCTTTTTTTAGGTGAAGCTTGTACTTTCTATGAGTCCTTGAATAAATTGGTTCAAATGAGCATTTGGCTCCAAAAGTGCAGATGCCATTCAATCCAATATCAATAAACGGGGAAATTATTTCAAACTCAAGCTGAGTGAATAACCCCACATTATAATTATAAAATCTTCGAAAGTTAATTAAACCAAAATCCGGATTTATTAAAAAAAACATCTGCAATCCACATGATAACTCCATTCTTAATCTTTTATAGTTTACTATTGCGTACAAAATATTTCCTGAAAAAAAATATTGTTTTACATCCTTAAAATGGTATAGTGCCGCGGGTTTAGGATAAACTTGAAACGAATCGGCATAAGATGATGCATACATTAACTCAAACATAAAACGGTATTTCTTAAATTTCTCCGGATTCTTTTCTTCCTCATCAGTCCAATATTCGCTTCCAGTTTCTATTTTAAACGGTGGGGAAACAAATCTTAGATTATACGCTTTAAACTCAGGGCTTGCAAAACTTTTACTTAAACCATACAGAATATCCCAATGCTTTTCACCATTGTATTGAGCAAAAACAGAATATGGAACTAAAAAGATAAAAAACACCCGTTTCAAATGACAATTGTTGGAGAAAAGTAATTATCCGGGCATTATCTTATTGGATTGATTTATTGTCCAAACGATAGTAATTGAATTATATTTTAAGAAGAAGAAACTTAAAGTGTTTTAACAGGAATAAAATTTCCTATTATTTTAATATTTCTCTTGAAATAACGAGTTTTTGGATCTCAGAGGTTCCTTCGCCTATGGTACAAAGCTTTGAATCACGGTAATATTTTTCGACCGGAAAATCTTTGGTGTAACCGTAACCACCGAATATCTGAACCGCTTCGGTCGATACTTTTACTGCTACTTCTGATGCATAATATTTCGCAAAAGCGCTTTCCTTACTCACCTTTTTATGTCTATTCTTAAGGTCTGCAGCCCGGTAAGTGAGCAACTCAGCAGCTTCAATTTGTGTAGCCATATCGGCAAGCTTGAAAGCGATGGCCTGAAACTCTGAAATGGGTTTACCAAATTGTTCACGCTCTTTGGAATATTTCACTGCGGCCTCAAATGCTCCCTTTGCAATACCAACAGATAATGACGCGATAGAGATGCGCCCGCCATCCAACACTTTCATGGATTGAATAAAACCATCCCCAACTTCACCTATAACCTGGCTTTTATGTACCCTGCAATTTTGAAAAATTAACTCCGTAGTTTCAGAAGCACGCATGCCTAATTTATTTTCTTTACGGCCAGAGGAGAAGCCTGCTGTACCCTTTTCGATAATGAAAGCGGTCATTCCGTGAGAATCTCCTTTTTCGCCGGTTCTTGCAATTACAACAGCTACATTACAGGACTTGCCATGTGTGATAAAATTTTTAGAGCCATTGAGAACATAATGATCGCCATCCTTAACCGCTGTGGTTGACATATTACCTGAATCAGAACCGGTACCTACTTCGGTAAGGCCCCATGCCCCGATCCACTCGGCGGTGGCAAGCTTTGGTAAATATTTTCTTTTTTGTTCTTCGCTCGCACATGATAAGATATGTCCGGTACAAAGCGAATTGTGCGCCGCCATTGACAAGCCAATAGAACCGCATATTTTTGACAACTCTACTATTGCAGTTACGTACTCGGTATAAGTAAAACCCGACCCGCCATACTCTGTGGGTACAAGTACTCCCATCAACCCCAATTCTCCTAACTTTTTGAATACTTCAACAGGAAAGATCTGCGCTTCATCCCACTCCATCAGCTTTGGTTTGATATGTTCTTCTCCAAATTTGCGAATCATATCAGCTATCATACGCTGATTTTCGTTCTGACTGAAATCAATCGAGGCCGATTCTTGTGTTAAAGGGTCAGTTGTCATTGGTCATTCGTTTATTGGTCATTGTTGATTGATTAATTGGTCATTGTTACCTAATGACTATTGCCCAATGAACGAATGACCTCTCTGTTAATACTCCACTAAACTAATAATATTTCGTGAATGTTGGTTTATCATTTGCTGTCCGTTTAAAAATTTTAATTCCAAAAGAAAAGCGAAACCCATTACATTGCCTTTTTGACTTTTAATCAAACGGGCGGTGGCATCTGCAGTTCCACCTGTTGCAAGAACATCATCGTGTATCAAAACATTCCAGCCGGACTTAATATCATCAACCTGCAGTTCCATTTCGGCTGTTCCATACTCCAGATTGTATTCATAGCTGACCGACTTATATGGCAATTTTCCCTTTTTCCGGACAAGAACCAATGGAATATTCAACCGGTTAGCCAGCATAATTCCAAACAAAAAACCACGACTTTCAACGCCAACAACCGCATCAATTTTCTGACCATTGAGACGTACAATAAATTCATCAACGATAGAATTGCAGAGTTGTACGTTTTGAAAAACCGGTGTTATATCTCTGAATAATATTCCCGGCTTTGGGAAATCGCGAACATCGCGGATAACTGATTTAAGTTGTGATTGTACCTCATCCGCCTTTCCGGCACTTTCTCCAAATGGAGAAGGACAGCGGTAAATTTTTTTGTGTGAGGGCAATTTACTTTGTTGTTAAATAAGGTGCAAGTTTAAGATAAAGTTCATCGGTTACCAAACGTAGCTTTTTAATATCGTCAACATTTTCATAGGCCTCGTGTTGATCACGGTAATTAACAATAAGGTTTGCGATGTTGGATTTAATATAAGGATGCTTCTTTAACTGATCAACATTTGCCGTATTGATGTTTATCCTGGCTAACTGTTGGGGATTGAGTTCCAACTGCTGTGAAACGAGAGCATACATGGATGAATCCAAACCATATACTTCTCTCAACTGTTCCATTTTGTAAAAACCACCCAGCTTTTTCCGATAACTTATTATGCGATGGGCAAATGACGGACCAACGCCTCTGAGTTTTACAAGAGATATTGAGTCGGCCGTATTTAATTCCGCTTCACCTCCCGGGCTCCTCTCCACCAGCAGAGGAGAAGTTTGTTTTGCGCTATCTAAAATGATGTACAATTCAAGTTTTTGATAGAGGTTTTCCTTTAAACCATATATTTTTTTCAGATCTTCCTTTTTGTAAAAATGACCGCCTTTATTCCGGTAGTTGAGTATTGTATGAATAAGTCGGGATGAGAAACCCAATTGCTTTAACTCATCCGGAGTTACAGTGTTAGGGTTAAAATTAAACAGTTGTTCTTTCTTTTCGGAAACGACAGCACCATCCATTTCCAGAGATGAGAGCGCAAGTTGAGGCTCTGAGGTGTCACCCGCATGAACATTCTGCAATTGTTTAATTTGTCCTTGCACGTAATTAAAATCTATCGGAGGAGGTTTTACCAGAAATGGAACTAATTGAATTGAAACGATAAGCAAAACGATAATGGATAAAAGGACAATGATGCCGTTTCGCTCACGGTTATTGAAGGTGAAATATTGTCTGAGGAAATTTTTCATGCCCCACCCCTCCTCCTTCGACTCCGCTCAGGAGACGCCGGAGAAAGAGGTTAATTTTGTTTTAATTTTTTATTTATGAAATAAACCGGCACACCCAGTAACACAATTAATAATCCTAAACCCGCGCTGTTTGGCTTGTATATAAGCAGGTCGACACAGATAAGCGTTGTTATGATTATATATAACACCGGTAGAACCGGATATCCCCAGGCTTTATAAGGACGATCCGCATCCGGCTCCTTTCTTCTTAAAATAAATATCCCCACAATTGTTACAATATAAAATATCAATGATGCAAAAGTAGAATACTCCAACAGATCACCGTACTTACCCGACAAGCAAAGAGCGGATGCCCAGATACATTGAAGAACCAATGCAAAGCCGGGAACTTCCTTACTATTAAGCTGTCCTGCCTTCTTAAAAAAGAGACCATCATTGCCCATAGCGTAAAACAAACGTGCACCTGAAAGGATGAGGCCATTGTTACATCCAAAGGTTGATACCATAATTAATGCCGCCATAATGTACGTGGCCGATTGACCGAATATCACATAGGCTGCAGCAGCACCTACCCTGTCATTATCCGCAAACTGAATACCATTGCCTACAACATCGACTGCATTTGGATCGCCCCGGAGGGGCAACAAGGCCAGATAAGCAACATTGGCTAAAATGTAAATTATGGTAACAACAAGTGTTCCGACAAACAAACTACGTGGAATGTTTTTCTGAGGGTCTTTAATTTCACCTGCAATAAATGTTACGTTGTTCCATGCGTCGCTCGAAAAAAGCGGGTTGATAATTGTAGCGCCCAAAGCGCCCACTAAAGTCCAGCCTGCTATTTGTTCGATCGTTATGGCTCCGTTTGCCCCCAGTGTTGTTTTCGTTGCGTTCCACATATCGTGCAGATTATGTGATAACACATCCGTATTTGAGCCAATGATAAGACCTAAAATTATGATCGCAAATAACGCCAATACTTTTGCCGAAGTGAATATAAGTTGTACCATTTTACCGTTTCGTACACCACGGCTATTCGAAAATGTTAAAAACACAATACTTGCAATGGCAAGAACCTGCGCTGAGGTAATTTTAAAATTACCTGCCTGTAATAAAACAGTATTTAATGAAGGAATAAAAACAGCAGCATATTTGGCGAAAGCAACAGCTACGGCAGCAATTACACCTGTCTGAATAACCGTAAAAACCGTCCAGCCATACAGAAAGGAAACGAGTGGGTTATATGCACGCTGTATGTAAACATATTGACCACCAGCTTTAGGCATCATGCCTGCTAACTCACCATAACTAAGAGCTGCAGCAATTGTGATAAACCCTGTTATTAACCACAACAACAATATATATCCTGAACTACCTACATCGCGGGCCATTTGAGATGTAACAATGAAAATGCCCGACCCGATCATGGAGCCGGCCACAATCATTGTAGCATCAATAAATCCGAGTGAGCGCTTGAGTTCTGGTGTTGACATAAAAGATAAGGGCAGCAAAGCCGCCCTTATTATTATTTTGAGTGTGGATGCTTTAACTTACTATTATGCCGGCTATACATGAAAAATATAAAAAGCCCGGCCACCATCCAAACAACTGCCGTTAAAAGTGTCATCTGATCGAGAGACACTATCATTGAAGAACAAACAAGTACACCAAGTATCGGAACCAGAGGAACCAGCGGCGTTTTAAATGGCCGTGGGCGGTCAGGATCCGACCTGCGCATGATCATGATACCTATACATACGAGTACAAATGCAAATAATGTTCCTATCGAGGTCAAATCGCCGGCCACACTACCCGGAATAAAGCCTCCAAAGAAACCTACAAAAAGGAATAAAATCAAATTGGATTTCCATGGTGTTCTGAACCTGGGGTGCAGGTCAGAAAAAACTTTGGGCAAGAGACCATCCTTCGACATTGAATAAAAAACACGTGATTGCCCCATTAGCATGACGAGCATAACGGAAGAAAATCCCGCAAGAATAGCAACAGATATAAGCGTTGCCAGCCAATTATAACCTGGCATGTAATTTTTTATCGCGTAAGAAACGGAGGCCTCTTTACCTGACTTTACAAAATCGGTAAATGGGGCAACACCTGTGAGAACATGTGAAAACAAAACATAAAGCAAGGTACATATGGCCAAAGAACCCAAAATACCAATAGGCATATCACGCTTCGGATTCTTCGCTTCCTGTGCAGCTGTTGAAACCGCATCAAAACCAATGAAAGCAAAGAACACAATTGCCGCACCTCTCAGAATTCCCATCCAACCATGATTGAAAGTTGGTGAGTAGTCATATACCTTTCCATTGCCAAGGTCTACAGGAGGTGCATCGGGTGGAATAATATAAGGGGTATAATGAGAGGGATTGATGAATTTCCAACCAATAGTGATGAATAAAAGTACGATCGCCACTTTAACAAATACAATGACCCCGTTAACGATCGCTGATTCCTGCGTTCCTTTTATAAGAAGAAATGTTAACATCAAAATAATAAACAAGGCCGGCAAATTCACAAAACCATGCATACCCTCAGGAGAGACTTCAAACGGGGAATGGCACCATCGAAAAGGAATGGCTCCTCCCAACAGATTATTAAAATATTCGCTCCACGCAATTGATACAGTTGCCGCACCAAGTGCATATTCAAGGATCAGGGCCCAACCGATCACCCAGGCAACCAGTTCGCCCATTGTTGCATAAGCGTAAGTATAAGCACTCCCCGCGATCGGGATCATGGATGCAAACTCGGCATAGCAAAGACCTGCAAAGGCACAGCCAATGGCTGCAATAATAAATGAATACGTTACCGCGTTACCCGCATGCTCTCCTGCAGCAGCAGCGGTCCTTACAAAAAGGCCGGCACCAATAATAGCTCCTATACCAAGCGCTACGAGACTCCAAGCACCTAATGTTCGCTTAAGACCTGATTCGGAGTCCGAAGCTTCGGACATTAAATGATCGAGTGATTTTTTTCGTCTGAGAGACATGATTTAGAAATTAAGAATTAAAAACTGAAAATTAACACGGAACGAATATAAAGAAGTTTTGGATTAAAAGAAGGCGGGAATAAATTACTTTTGAAAAAAATATACCCCCTTTGACCCTCATAAACAAATACGTAATTGTATTAATAGCTGCCATACTTGTTTTTTGCGCGTCGAATATAAATTGGGGCGGTGACAGGTGGAAAAACATTGTATTAAGCGATGGCAAAGGTTATTATGCCTACCTCCCTGCCGTATTTATATATCACGACCTTAACCTTGGCTTTTACGAGGGTATTGAACAGAAGTATTATTACAAAAACACTTATTACGATTACAGGGCTGATGACGAACAAGGCCATGTAATAAATAAATATTTCAGCGGAACCGCAGTATTAATGCTGCCCTTCTTTCTGCAGGCGCATGCATTAACACTTTTGGCAGATTTACCTGCAGATGGCTATTCTAAATTTTATCCCATATCAGTTAACATTGCGGCAATTTTCTATTTAATTGCAGGCTTGTTTTACTTGAAACACTTGCTGAGATTTTATACTTCAAATGAATCAATAGTAAGCTTTATACTTATTGTTTTGGTATTCGGCACCAACCTGTTTTACTATGCCATAACGGAACCGGCAATGTCGCATGTATACTCGTTTTTCTGCATTAGCGCTTTTATCTATTATTTCAGATGTTTAACTAGTGCTTTCAGCAATAAGCACATCTATTTAAGTGCCCTGTTTTTAGGTTTGGTAATGCTTATAAGACCTATAAATGGTCTTGTCAAACTCTTTTTGCAATCATAATTACTTTTGCAATTATTGCCATCCAATTTATTATTTACAAATTGGCCACAGGACATTTTTTTGTTGATGCATACAGGCATGAACATTTCAACTGGTTGAACCCCGAATTTATAAATATATTATTCAGCTATAAAAAGGGGCTGTTTGTTTATACGCCAATAACATTACTTTCTTTAACAGGACTCTTTCATCTTTTCAAACAGAATCGTTATCAACTGTTTACTTTTCTAGGATTTTTTATTTTGCTTACGTATGTACTTTCATCCTGGTGGTGCTGGTATTACGGCGGAAGTTTTGGGTTACGCGCATATGTTGAGTTCTATGCACTTTTCGCGATCCTCATGACAACAGCATTAACAACAATTTCAAATAAGATTTTAAAGAAAATATACTACTCATTGATTATGATCGCTGTTTTTATTTGCATGATACAGACTTACCAATACAGGTATTACCAGATACATTGGAGTGAGATGACGAAAGAGAAATACTGGGATGTGTTTTTGAGGGTGGATAAATTGACCTCTCCCCAACCCTCTCCAAAGGAGAGGGAATAAAAAACTATTTTTTCAATTGTTCATCAAGTATAGCAAGTCCTTCTTTAAAAGAGTGCGGGGTATAGCCAAGTTCCTTAATGGCCTTATCGAGAATAAAACCTGTACGGGGAGGGCGTTTGGCGGCCTGGTTAAGAGTGTCGGACTTTATCGGATTGACAATTGACTTATCGAGTTTCCAGAAATCAGCCACCGCGTAGACAAGTTCGAGAATACTCATAATATCCTTACCAGAAACATTATAAATGCCTGTGGCACCTTTCAACGCGGTAAGTATGCAGCCCTGTGCCAGGTCTTCGGCGAGTGTAGGCGCACGAAACTGATCATCTACCACATTGATTTTTTCTCCTTTGGCTAAGGCTCCTTTTGCCCACAAAACAATATTTGTACGGCTCATATTATCAACTATTCCATATACTATAATCGTACGAAGGATAGCCCATTTTATTTTACTGGCCTGAATTACTTTTTCTGATTCATATTTAGACAAAGCATAGTAACTGAGAGGATTGGGCTTATCATCTTCCTTATAAGGGCCGGCCTCACCGTCGAATATGAAATCGGTGGAGAGGTGAATGAGTTGCGGGTTCCAGGTTCCAGGTTTCAGGTTATAGGCAGAAAGTACATCCACTAAATTTTGTACAGCAATTACATTGGCTTTCCAGCATTCTTCCTTTTGGGTTTCGCAGGCATCAACGTTGGTCATCGCGGCTGTGTTGATCACCACATCAGGCCTGTGCTTATTGAGAATTGTTTCGACCTGCTTTTTATCACTAATGTCAAGGGATTCAAAAATATAGCCAGACTTTTCAATTATTCTGTTCTCACCTTTTGAAGTAGCAATGATAGTCATATCGCTCACTTCAGGCCAAATACAATTGCCGACAGGCTTCTGGCCGGCATTAAGTTTTAATAGTGCGTAAACTATCTTTTGTCCGAGCAGACCGTTACTGCCTGTGATCAATATCTTCATAAATTCTTTTACGTTGTTTATGGAAGTGCTCAAAAAAGCGTCACTAAGGTATAAAAAACGTCTCCTGATCCGCCAAAACAGGAAAATGAAATCAAGCCGGCTTAAACTATTGATCCTGCATTGCTATAAATTAGAAAAGTAAATTGTATTTTTGCAAAGATCAGAGTGCAGGAGAAAGATTAATACCCCCTTTAGCCCTTCTCCATCATAAATGTAAACTAACAGGGACAGAAACCAAACATGGCAAAAAAAAACAATTCAACACTGAACAAAAACTCACTAGAGTTTTTAAAAAAATATCTTAACAATGCCTCTCCAACGGGCTTTGAAAGCGAAGGGCAAAAGCTATGGCTCAATTATATAAAACCGTATTCTGACGATTATTTTGTTGATACGTATGGAACAGCTGTGGCCGTTATCAACCCCAAAGCCGAATACAAAGTTGTTATTGAAGCGCATGCCGACGAGATTTCGTGGTTTGTAAATTATATTACAGATGAAGGTTTCATTTATGTTCGCAGGAATGGCGGCTCTGACCATCAGATCGCGCCATCGAAACGCGTGAACATTCATACTTCCAAAGGGATTGTTAAAGCTGTATTCGGCTGGCCGGCCATTCATGTGCGGGAAACCCTGAAAGAGGAAGCACCTACCCTAAAAAATATTTTTCTGGATTGCGGCTGCAAATCGGCTAAAGAAGTTGAAAGCCTTGGAGTACATGTAGGCTGCGTGATCACGTATGAAGATGAATTCATCACTTTGAATGACCGGTACTTTGTAGGGCGCGCATTGGACAATCGCATTGGCGGATTTATAATAGCTGAAGTGGCGCGTCTGCTGAAAGAGAAAAAAACAAAACTTCCGTTTGGATTATATATCACCAACTCGGTACAGGAAGAAGTTGGTTTACGCGGAGCTGAAATGATCGTACAACGGATAAAACCCAATGTTGCCATTATTACCGATGTATGCCACGATACACAAAGCCCGATGATGAATAAGATCACAAACGGAGACCTGAGTTGCGGCAAAGGTCCCGTGTTAACCTACGGCCCTGCTGTGCAAAACAATTTATTAAAACTGATCATCAATACTGCCGACAAAAAAAAGATCCCTTTCCAACGGCAGGCGGCATCACGTGTAACAGGTACAGATACTGATGCATTTGCTTATTCATTAGGAGGTGTTGCCTCAGCGCTGATCTCTTTACCATTGCGTTACATGCATACTACTGTTGAGATGGTTCACAAAACAGATGTAGAAAATGTTATCCGGCTCATCTATGAATCTCTGCTGGTAGTTAAGAAGGGTCATGATTTTAGTTATTTGAGGTAAACAAGGGTTGGGAGACAGAAGGCAAAAATTAAAAGTGACACAGAATGAAGGGTCAATAGGTATACACCTGATTGGAATAGGTCCATACTAACCTGGAGTCGATGGCATCGTGATGCAAGTGTGCGACACAATATTTTTTATCAAAAAAAATTTCAAATTTCTCTCGTTTGTTTTTTACCACAAGCATTAAATCCATTTTGTCTGTCTTCGGAATTTGAAAACCACCGGCTTTACCAAGCGACAATTTACTATGCATAAGTCCGGATGCGACCATTTTTTTATTTACCCACACTTCAACCGAATCGTTTTCAAATCCTGAATCAAAACCAATGAATGCAGTCTTCTCATCGTTTGGGATCGGACCAAGTGCTTCTCTGATAGGAGTGTTGGCGATGGTATCGTAGGTTACTCTGATTGTTCCGGCTTTTAAGGTTTGAGCGGATAAAAAATCATAAGCAAAGAAAAGAAAAGTGGAAACTATCAGGAGGGCGGATTTCATTTTGTTTCCTAATTTATGGCAAATACACCTATACAAGTTTAGTTAAAAACGTTTCCGGTGTCATTACCTGGATATGTGCCTTTTTGTAGTCCTTAACATTTCGGGTTACAAAAATGCCAATACCTGATTCTATTGAAGTGTAATATTGTATAGCATCCTCAAAGTCGTTAAATTCGGAAGCTATTGCCAGATCAATTTTTTTTGAATCAACCGCTAAAACAGTTACAAGTGTCTTAAATTTTGCTATGATATTCCGTGAATTTAAGCCAGAATATTGTAAACGAAGAACGTAATCGATATTAGCGAATGAAAGAGATGAAACAAAAATCTTAATTTTTCCACCATCAGCCATTGAAAACAATCTTTCCGCACTGACATTAAAAGGCTTTCGACCCGAAAGCAAATCAATACATACGTCAGTATCCGCAAATATTTTTGTCATGTCATTTGGAATATTTATTTAAAACATGTCGCTTGTATTCCTTTTTATGGTCGTAATTCTTAGACAAATCAATAACCCCCGAAAGACTTTTTACTAATGGTGTTATATCGTCCGCTTCAGCTTTAGATGCAGTCAAATAATTCAAATAACTTTCAATGAGCTTCGAAAGACTTGTGTGTTTTTGTTTTGCGTAACTTTTGGCCTTTTCGATCACGAAGCCATTAAGTTTTATTGTCAGTTTAGTATCCATAGGGTTTAATTTATACGTACAAATATATAAATTTTATACGGCTTTGGCAATAGCACAACTTTCATATCAAGCCTATCGATCACTCCTCCAACGCCTTATTCACCAAGTACGCCCTCCACTTCTGTATTACACTTGCCATGTCTTCGGGCAATTCCGAATCAAAATGAACTTTCTTTTGGGTTGTAGGATGCATAAAACCAAGCGATTTAGCGTGTAAGCCGTGCCTTGGCATCATTTTAAAGCAATTTTCGACAAACTGTTTATACTTAGCAAAAGTCGTGCCTTTCAATATCCTGTCGCCCCCATACACCTCATCATTAAAAACAGGATGGCCGGCATACCTCATATGCACACGTATTTGGTGAGTGCGGCCTGTTTCGAGTTTACACTCAATCAGGGTTACATAGCCAAAACGTTCAAGAACTTTATAATGGGTAATGGCATGCCGGCCAAATTCTCCTCCCGGGAAAATATCCATTTTCTTCCTATCCTTTAAGCTGCGGCCAATGTGACCGGTAATCGTTCCCTCATCCGTTTTAGGGTCACCCCAAATGAGGGCCCAATAGGTTCTGTCAATAGTATGATCGATAAAATTTTTCGCGAGCTTGGTCATGGCTGCAGCTGTTTTGGCGATCACCAGAATGCCGGAAGTGTTTTTATCAATGCGGTGTACAAGCCCGGGGCGGATACGCGCATCAATATCCTTCTCATTGTATTCGCGTATAGGTAAGTTAGCAAAATGGTAAACAAGCGCGTTCATTAAAGTCCCCTTATAATTGCCATAGGCGGGATGCACCACCATCCCGGCTTCTTTATTCACAATAATCAGGTCATTATCTTCGTAAACAATATTTAAGGGAATATCCTGGGGAACGAGTTCTATTTCGCGCGGAGGTTCCGCCAAAAGAATTGTTATGGTATCGAGGGGTTTTACCCTATAGTTCGATCGTACGGGTTTTCCATTTACATATATTGTACCTGCTTCAGCTGCCTGTTGAATTTTCGAACGGGTAGCATTAGCAATACGACTCATCAAAAACTTATCGATGCGGATAAGCTCTTGTCCCTTATTAGTTACAAAACGGAAATGTTCAAACAATTCCTGTTCATCATCGGGTATTTCCTGTTCAGTGGTTGCCATTGATTTAGCGGACAACAGCCACCCGCTTAATAATTGAGCTGGCACTTTCGCCGGTTATCTTCAGGAAGTAAAGTCCCTGAGCGAGTTGAGAAACATCTATACTTTCAGCGGTAAAATTATTTTCTGTCCGGACTATTTTTCCGAACATATCGATTATACTCACATGTATGTTGCCATACTTGAAACGGTCATTCAAATTTATATTCAGCTTATCCTGTACCGGGTTGGGGTACACATCGAAATCAAAATTCGCTGTTGGCGGTCCATGAATTCCCGCAATGGAAAACTGTTCTCCAAATACCGGTCTCAACATTACCGAGCCTTTAAAATTTGAGGGCTTCCATACATTTGAAACACTTATAAATGTATTGCTTATAGAATTGGTATTGAGATCGAAACCAACATTTAACAGGTCGGAGGTATTCTGTATCCAGCCGAAAAAATAGGTGCCGGGGGTCAACAACAAGGCCGGGTTACTAAGCCTGTAGGTATGAAACTGATTTGCACCCGGGTCGTACACCGGTTTAACCACACTATCGCTATAGATCAAAGTTCCCGGGACTCCGCCGCTATTATTCCATACAGCCAGGCGGAACGAAAAGTTAGTAACATTTGTAATAATAGGATTAAAATATAATTGAATGGCCCTTAAGGTATCTGCCACATTCAACGTGTATCGAATGGCCATTTTCGGATTAGTGCCGCTTAAACCATATCCGGCTTCAGCTGTACCATCATCATAGGCATAGTAGTTGTAAAATTTCTGGTAAAATCGTATCGTATCATTATAGTTGTCAAAATCAGGGATCGATTTCAAATAACTTTCCCAAACATATACCGCGCTATCTGTTAAAGCCGGTATTGTATAATTTAAAGGAGGACTTGTAAAGGGTGGATTATTAAGATAGCCCGTGGATGAGTAAGGATTTACATTTGTGCTGCCGCCATTATAGCTGGAAACCACAGTACCTGATCCATCCTTAATAACATAATTGTAAAAAGTGTTTTTTGTGACATTATTATTGTTCCGAATAACAGTTGACAAGGTTGTGACAACGTCTTTTAACTCGGAGGTATTATACTGTTCCCATGGCATGGCCTGGTATTTTTTTAACAATGAAGATGGCTCATAAACAAAAGCAACATCTTCAAAGATCGTGTCAGTTTGTGTTCTGTTATTATTTAAGTAAACATAATCAATATGCCAATGATCAACATTCCCGGATAATGTGGCATAATTCTTAAACCTGAACTGGAAACCATTACGCAAATAGGCTGTATCAATAACAGGAACAATTACAAGGTGAAAATTTGTATCATTATTAGAAGGAGTGTACCCCTTGTGCGACCACACATTCTCCCATATACCGGTTGACGGGCGCTTATATTGCAGCACCAATGAATCCTTTGTTTCAGGCGCATTACCCCGCCCCTGGGCCTGATAAAAAAAACTGAAATAAACAGAATCTACCGGAAAAAACGAACCGAGATCGATCGGCAGTGAAGTAAGATGATCGGCCTCACCTGAAGAGGTACCTGATGCAGTAAAGTTATACGGGTAGCCGGTAGAATCCACTCCATCAAATGTGGCGACACCTATAGATACGGGGGCTTTAGGATAAGTCCGGTTGATAAATACTGAACTTCCCACCCATTTAGCCGTATCAGGGAAAATACTTTCTTTAGAAAAATCATCGAGAAAAGGCAAGACCAGTGTATCGATAATTTGCTGCGCCAACTTTGCAGAAGAATAATTAAGCTGCAATTGATGCCATCTTTTTGCAACCACCGGATTCATTTGTATATCCATCAACACCTCCTCCTGCGCGACTAAACCACGACAAGTAAAAAAAGTAAAGATCACTGCTAAATATATTATTATCTTCATTTACTCCCCGCTTGTGTTGAGTCGCGAACTGTTGGCAACTTCTCTTTTTTATTCGTAAAAAATAAATCTATACTGCTCCCCATACTAATATTATCTTCTTTACTTGGACCTGGCACTTGCCTGTATACCCTTGCTCTTCCTGAATCGGAAGGCTGGTCAAACGCTACAGCTCCTTCATTCAATGAATATTCTGCCAACCTGTCCAGCACTTCTACCCGTGTTAAACCCAACAAATTGGGCACAGGTATTTTTTCTCCGCTTAAGCCCTTACCCACAACCAGGTCAACCACTGAACCTTTGGGCAGTTGCGTTCCGGGTTCTACCTTTTTACCCTTCACCAATTGCTGCAACACGCAATTAGCGCACTGATCAGGCACATAACGCGCGCGACCAAGCTTTAAACCATAGGTTTCAAGTATGGAAGCGGCCTGCCGGAGTGATTTATCCATTAATTTTGGCATGACCACCTGCGGAGGAAGTATTGTAGTAACGTATAAATAGATGGTTCTATTTTCCTTTACATTGATTTTTTTTTCGGGTTCCTGGCGAATAACGACACCCTTAGGTCCTTTGGGGTCATAAACAGAGTCTATTATGGTATATTTAAGCCTCTTATCTTGAATAAAAGCGTCCAGGTCGGCCATTTTAATACCGGCAAAATCAGGAACTTCTACTAATTCGCCGTGATGGGTATATACATCAAGCCATTTCAAAACACCCCAAATCAATACAAATAAAAGCACCAGGGCGAATGCGAGATTTTTCAGAAAAAACTTACTTTTTATAAAGTTGAAAAAGGCCTTCATTTAACGGGTTAAGTGAACCGTTAAATTTACGCAAGATTTGCCAATTGGCGTCTTTTTCTTGCAAAACCAAAATCGAGTATCTTGTCAATAAACTCGTAAGGTTTATAGCCGTTTATAGCTGACTGATGAAAAATGCAGGTTGCGGGAGTCATGCCGGGCAAAGAATTCACTTCAATAAAAACAACTTCGACCTTATTTGCATCATAAATGCGTAAAAAAGCGTCAATACGGGTGTATCCATTAATATCTAATAATCGTGCAGCCGAACCAAGTACCTGTTTTACTTTATCAGAAATTTTCTGGCGCTCAACCGGATCATGTGAATACCGCGCAGGAGTTATGTTTTGCCCCTGCCCGGCGAGGAATTTTTCTTCCAGTGAAAGCACTTCTCCTTCCGATAAAGCTTCTGAGGCTTCAAACACTTCATAAACAACATTCCCTTTTTCATCATACCTGGTAAGCATACCGCCGGTTATTTCCAAAAAGTGTTTAGCGTCTCTTTTCGATATCAACTCCTCCACCAGGATAACACGTTTCATCGGAAATTCTTCCTTAGCCTTAATATGCAATAACTGCGCAGCCGCTTCATCCAACTCTTCTGTCTTTCTGAAGATAAGTCTGGCGAAAGCTTCAAACTCTGCTTCCGATTTTATTTTACGAACGGCCGAGCTGCAGCCATCGTCGACCGGCTTAGCTATAAACGGATACCTGATATCCGATTTAATAATTGATAACACCTTTGCTTTATCATTCAGCCAATCTTCTTCATTTACCAATAGATGTTCAGCAATAAGGAATCCATTTCGCTTTAATAGCTCGTTGGTTTTATATTTATCAATTGTTATCTGCGAACTCGCTACACCTGAACCATTATATGGCAAACCAATTCTATCCAGGCCGGCCTGTACAGCGCCATCTTCACCCGGGCGTCCATGCAGGGCTATGAATACGCAATCAACCATCCGGCCCAGTTCATCGTATGTTACATGTTTTGGCTTAACGATGCTTTCAGCATTGGAATATTTATGTGTTATGGATGAACATTTATCAATGATCTCTTTAATAACATCATGCACATAATAGTTATTGACCTTATCCTTTATATCATCAGCATTATCCTTCAGCAGAAGGTTCACAGGCACTTGGTACATCTGGTGTTCATTCTCATTCCCGGTTAAGAAGATTGGAAAAGGTTCGTATTTGGTTGATGAAGCCAGCTTTTCATATACATTACGTCCGCTTTCAACAGAGATATGTCGTTCGGATGAATAGCCTCCAAATATGACAGCTACTTTAATACGTTGCGAAGCTGCCTTCTGGTCCTGGTGAATAGCATTATCAAGCGCATCTAATAAATGATCGAATGCGCCGCTTCCTCCAGATGCCACAATTCGTTGTGACAATGAAGTACGAATAATATACGTTAAAAATTGAGACGGGTTAAGTCCGATCTCTGCCGCCTGGTGAAAGAAGAAAGAGGACGGCATCATACCAGATGTTGTGTTAGGGTCATTGAGAAACACACTGCCACCTTTACCGATAAAACCATCAATACGGGCATACACATCGAAATGAAACGTGTTGAACAAGCGCTCGCACTGTATACGTATATCATTGATCTGATCAGTAGGAAGATCAATAGGAGTGATCTTCCGGGAAAGGCCCGGTAAATATTTTGAACGGTAATCGAATAATTCTTTACCCTTTCTTATTTCAGTTGGAGGCAACGCAATTGCTTTTCCGTTTTCATTCTGCACAACGATGCATGAAAATTCCTTGCCTTCAATAAAACCTTCAACCAGCACATTGCTTTCACCATCAAGTGATTCAAGAACAACTACCTCCTCGTTTTTCAAAACATCGTTCAGACACTCAACCAATTTATCAGGATGATAAATCTGGTTACTGGTTTCAGGTTTCAGGTATGACGGTTGCTGAACCTGAAACCTAAAACCTGAAACCTTTACAGGCATCCCGATCCCTTCACGAATATCAGCTAATACACGTACAAAGTCATTCTTTTCCTGTTCTGTAAGACCATTCCACATTTTTGCATCTACCCAGCGTGTGAACAACGCTTTTTCGACGGCCACCATAAAACTGGGTTCATCCGCATGCTGAAGTATAGTTACACCAATTGACGAACCCTGGTTAGCCGGTTTTATGACTAAGGGAAATCCAATTTCTGTGTTTGCTTTAATAAAACTTTCCTTACAATTTTTCCCGTCCATCCATCCTTTCCTGTCAATACTGAAAAACTTCGGGCTGGCAAAACCCGCGTTCACCATCATCTCCTTTTGAACAGCCTTATTCATTCCTATGGCAGATGGTAATATTCCAGAACCTGAATAAGGGATATTCAAATATTCCAACAGCCCCTGCATGCGACCATCTTCACCATTTGCTCCATGCAAACAAAGAAAAGCAAAATCGATCAGTGTGCTTAGTTCGGAATGATATACTTTAGTGCCGATCTTTTCTATTAGTTCATCCTGCTGCTGAACTGTAAGTGGGCCAAGATTTTCGGCATACACCTGGAACTCCCCATTGGAGTCAGGGATAGAATCAACCGGGGGATAAAAATCGCGGATGCTGCCTTTGTAAATAAATTGCCAGTTGAGAAGAATAAAATTTCCAAAACTATCAACAAGTATGGGTATCGCTTCGAAAAGCGATTTGTTTAAATTGTCGTATACTGTACGACCGCCTGCAAAAGATATTTCGCGCTCTTTAGAGGTGCCACCAAAAAATATTCCAACTTTCAGTTTCATTGAATACAAACACTATCTGGATCCATACAAAAATAGCTGTAATGCCCTATTGCAGTATGTAGTTAGCCTATTATGTATGAGCAAGTTATTGTTGATAACTACCAGTTATACCTACCCAACTCAGGTTTGCGAAAATGCAAACCGCCACGTCGGGCATTAACGGCAAGTACGTTTCATTTCATAAACTCAACTACTTTCCGTATAAGCTAATTACCGGATGGAGAGACTGTTTAGATAGTTGACCAGTTTATTAACCGCTCTTGCACGATGGCTGATCTTGTTCTTCCCGTCAATATCCATTTGCGCGAAAGTCTTCGAATATCCATCCGGCATAAAGACCGGATCATAACCAAAACCCATTGAACCATTTTTGTTCTCAGTAATTGTTCCTTCCACAATACCTTCAAACAAAAAATCCTTTCCGTTCCATACGAGCCCAATAACTGTTTTAAAGCGGGCCTTGCGGTTACTTATACCTTTCATCTCCGACAACACTTTATTCATATTATCATCCGCATTCTTTTGTTCTCCGGCATAACGCGCAGAATATACGCCCGGCCGGCCAGACAGCGCATCGATCTCTAATCCGGTGTCATCGGCAAAACAATTAACCCTGTATTTTTCGCTTATATACCTGGCTTTTTGTAATGCATTCCCTTCAATATCGGGTTGGGTTTCCGGGAGATCATCGAAACAGCCTATATCTGCAAGACCTTTAAGGACAAACCCAGGAGGAAGAAGCAAAGCGATTTCCTGCAATTTATTGGCATTGTTGCTTGCAAAAACAAGTTGCGACATACAAATTGATCTGAAAATAAAGAAAAATGTTTTACAAAAGCGAATGTTTATTATTTACCACCAGTAGTTTTAGCAGCAGGAGTAGCTGGCTTTTTAACTACGCCTTTTGTCGCGGGAACATTTGACTTCGCACCATTTCCTGCAGGTGTAGTAGCTGGTTTTTTAACGGCATTTTTTCCACCCACAGCTTGTTTGTTTGCAGGTTGCTTATTTGCATTAAGGATCTTAGTCGCATCCTCTAATGATATATTTTTACCATTGTTGTATGCAGAAACGAATGCCGTTGGGAAGCCTACTTTTGCTAAATTATCTTTTTCGTTCTGGGCTTCGGCCTCGCTTGATATCATACCGGCTGTTACACGCACAAACTCATTATCAATGCGTTCATACATTAAATTTTTAAGTCCTTTAAATACATTGGGATTTAAAGGCTTTTGGAAGGCACCTAACTGAACCGTATAGATCACCCCATTAGTATTAGTAACACTTGTCTTATCTTTCAGGAACGCATCTTTGGTCGCCTCATAAGGTGGACGGGGACTAACACTTGCCGCGGCGGCATTGGCCTCCTCAACTAAATTTTTTCCTGCGTTGGGATTTTTATTTATGTCACCTTCACTATCAACTGTTGTTACACCATCATGCGTACGATTATTATTAAGTGAACCGGTACCATCATCAATTCGATGTCCGTTGGCATCAAACCGTTTCTTATTGATTCTACGCTTCTTTTCAACAATATAAAAAGTAATAAACATGCTTTCTGTTTTCCTATCCAAACTTAGCTCAATATTATTTTCGAGCAGATGAAAACGATCGCCCAAAATGCGCTCATCCATGTTAAGTTTATAACGTCCGTATGGAACATAGAATTGAAAAGAACCGTCAGCTTCCGTTAGGGTTTTTATGGTCTTACCATTTACAGCGCTAATAGTAATCCCTCCAAGGTCTACAGGCAGCTCTGTGTTTTCTGCCACTTTTTCTCTATCTAAAACTAATTTACCGTATATTTTTATTCCTTTCACGAATGGGACGCAAACTGCGCTATCACCGGTTCTGGTTTTGAAAACATTCAGTTCATCTTCAATATTGGGGAAAAAGCCTTCAATATCAACCAAAGAAAACGCAGAATAATTATATTTATTCATTGCAATATTTTTGATGCTTGCTCTGCCCCTTTCATTTGTCAATACTTCCAACTCGCCAAGTCGTAACACAATATTCTCGAGCAAATATTCTCCCTGATCCCTCTTGTTATTCCCATTAACGTCAACAAAAGCAACAAAGTCGAGTGAATAAAATCTCTTTTTAGAAAACGGGTTCGGAATACCAAATTCCTTTCTAACACCAACCATTATATTAACAGTTGTACTTGTGGTAGGTGTGGGCGTGCCAAAGTATGCATAAGAAACAGGTCCGTTTACTATACCTTCAGCCGAGGACTTAGATCTGCTCCAATAAACTCCCGGAGATAACTTCAATCGCCAACCCGTATTCGTATAATAATATAATTCAGGGGTATAAGAAAGTGACTGCCGTTGAAAAGCGGTGTAATATGAATAACTAAAATAATTTTGTAAAATCAAATGTGGATCATTAAATTGATACTGATGATTAAACATAAGGGCAATAACCTGAGGAGGGGCATTTGTATGTTCCGCAGAAGCGGCTATATTGCCATATGAGTACCGGAGACTGGCACTGTAAACTTTGTACCTGTACATTGAAAAAAACTGCAGGAAAAAATAATCACGCACCGGCTGAATCCCAATTTCTCTGTTATACCCCGCCATGACAGAGGCACTAAGTAATTTATTTGTTTCATATTCATATGTTCCTGTACCAATGCTTATACCCCTTGAATGATAAAGATGAGATTTATTAGATCGCTCATAGTAATTTACATTATAAAATAATCCGGGAGAGATAGACACCTTATCCGTTTTAAAAGAAGTAGAAAGGTTATTCAAAAATGATTGTGAAAAATACGAATAATTAGAAAACTGCACCGGCTTATAATCTATCTGACTATACAGATTTGAAAGCATGAGGGCAGTTTTTTTATTTAAGTAAAAATAATTTGTCAAACCACCGTTGATCATACTGCCACTATTATTGGGCTCGAAATATCTGGAGACGTATGACCCGTTCAAACCGGTGTGTAATCGGGCATCTTTAAAGAAAACCCCGGAGTATCCTCCAAACAGCTGGTAGCCTGTTCGTTTATATGAATTCAACAGCTGAGTAGAATTATTATTGGCCAAAAAACCACCAAGGCTAACGGAATGTCCACCTTTAATGGGTACAGATGCGTTTCCACCAAAATAATCTGTAGTTAAACTATTGGGGTTATATGAAGTTCTTGTATACGAAACATTAAATACACCAAAGGAAGGGGTATACTTGTAAGCTGCTCCAAATCCTTCTCTATCAGCGTTGCTAAAAAGTCTTGATCTGGTATAGAATGCAGCAACTTTATGTTCAGGATGGAATTGATACCCTGCACTCAGACCTTTACCGGCAGAACCATAACCGCCTATGGCCCCCCCTATATCACCAATCTCAACTGAATACTTACTATCAAAATATCCTATGTAGTTAAAGCTATTCATGAAATAATCATTTGTATAATATGAATTTGAGAAAAAATACTGGGAATAATAATTCACGATTCCATCCGTTCCAATGTTTGTTGACCCTCTCAAATTAATACCCAGAATTGGCTGTCCACCAATAATATTATACATATTAGCATCCATTATAAGCGGAAATGCTGAATAACCATAGCGACTAGCCTCAATTTGATTACCAAGTTTAATAAATGAAACCTTCTTGGCCCTTTTTAATCCACCACCACTTAACAGAGGCTCACTGGCATTTACATAAATTGACGAAGTATGCGTTTCAGAACTCGATTGCATATTGTAACTTTCTGTATCCACTCTTTTTTGATTCTTTATTCCATCAGTATATGTTGCATTGTATTGAAAGGTAGTATCATTGCCGGGTTTAAGTTTAAGATTTTTTAATTCGTTTTTAATTCGCCGGTTGGTGGAATCTGAAATGATCACACTTTTTCTTGGATTCTCAAATCCAAGTACAACCTCCTGGTCTTCATTTCCATTATTACTGATACTAACTTTAAACTTTGTTGTGTTTTCCCTATTTAAAAAATATATTTTTTCGCCGGGACTTACACTGATTTCCCAGTTACTAAGTTTATTTCTGATTACATAAAAATGATCAGTTGCAACAGGTGTACTATCCTTTTCTAAAACATAAGCATTGATCCTGTATTTTGTATTTCCAATTATTTTTCCGTTCGGAATTACCCGAACCGGTACAAATATCGTGTCACCATTATTAACTTCATATAAGCGATTACGGGTGTTGAACGATCTCCATCCGGGTGGGTGATCCACCTGAATGGTAAAAGCGAATGATTTCCCTGAATTGTTCCGTACCTGCAATACTTTTGATATAATATCTCCCTCCTTTAACACGCATGGCAAAGTATCGAAACTAGCGGTTATTTTTTTTTCAAAACCCTTTTTTAAAGGAGAAGCCTGCGAAGCAGTATCTGACTTTACTTTTGCGGAATCAACTTGAGAAAACGAAGAAACAGGAAACAGCATTAAACACAATGCAAAGCCCCGACATAAAAACGTAAACAGAACATTGTATTTACTGCTCTTTTTCAATATATATTAGTTTTGTTCGAACAAACAATAATGAACGAGTACCTGATATATACCTGGTTGTAATGTAGTAGGCGGCAAAACTCTGTAATCCATAGTAAAATGATATTGACTGTAATTCGTCAGAAAACTTCCCGGAGCATTCACATTAGGCACACATCCGGCATTTGTTGCACCAGTAAGATTAATAATCGGAATGCTGGAAAGGCTATTATCTGCAATACTTTGAAAAGTCGAAAAAACGGGTGTATTACATTCATTCCTTGTACGAATTTGAAGAAGATTAAGTGGTGCATGAGGCAGGACATCAAAACCATAAGGTGTGAGCAGTTCCCATTCAGTAGCAGGCGTGCCACCAAACGTCTCAATGTGTATTTCCATATTCCATCTGCAAACGGCTACACCTGCTGGGTTGGTGTTGACAACCAGCTTTAACACCGTTGCGCCATTTTGAGTTATACCGCCTAAATACTTTGCCATATTATCGAATGTAAAATCAATATTGGCTGTAGTTGTCATTATGTAAAGCGAAGGGTTTAAAGCTGCCAAAGTGGAATTGCAATTCCCAGGGGCAGGAGTTGGGAGAGCGGCCGTACAAGTTGGTTGAGAAACCAAATTATTAAAGGAGAAAAATGCAAAAATAGCAATCAAAAATAGTCGTTGAGCCTGAAAAATGTAAACCTCCTTCGTACATGTATACATAGTTCAGTAAATATATGTATTTTTAAAGTGATTATAATAAGGAAGGACAGACAAAAAAATAATAAAAAGGGGCTATTCATTAAAAATAGCCCCTTTTTATTATTGGAATAAATTTTAGTTATCCTGCATCAAAATGTATTTTACGTACATAGTGTAGACACCAGGAGCTGCATAAACTCCGCTTGTTGCAGCTTGAGTTGCAGCAGGTAAGCCTGAAGCACCTTCAGCAGTAGTCAACGAAGTTGCTTTGCCTGTAGAAGTAGCAGTATAGTGTGCAGGAAATTTCACCGGTAAGTTTGGCAATATCCTATAATCCAACACATAACGATAGTTATTCGAAGCAAGCGTTTGTGTCAAGTAACTACCTCCAACAACACCACACTGAAGAAGTGCAGCATATGTTCCGCTTGCACCTGCAATATATTTTTCAGATGTTGCCGCGGCTGCTGTAGTAGGTGCCGTGTAAGGAGCAGTATTATCCGCAGCAAAAATAACGTTATTACCTGCCATAGAAGATGCAGATGCAGACGTCACAGGTGCGAATGGAGCACTGTAATCAGCTAAGTTAGAAGTTGTAGTTGCACAAAGGCCCGCGATTGAAGGGTTTGCAGGAAACTGGTGAAGCTCTAACGCAGTAACTGGAATAGAAGTAGTTGCGTTGGTTGCTCCAACAATTGCGTACGACAAAGGATTATCCCACATACGGTTAGTAGCATTTTGAGACAGACCAGCCGCCCAAAGATCCCAACCTACAGAAGCACTAACTTTCAAAACAGTTGCTCCGTATTTAGTAATACCTGCATAATACTTATTGATTTCATCAAAAGTAAATTCAAGCTGGTCCGGGCCTTCCATTTTTAATTGAAGTACAGGCTGAAGGTCCATCGTTATGGTAACGTTTTGTTCATCCTGTAATTGCGCAAACGAGGCAGTAGCCATAGCCATTGCCATAAGAAGCGCTGATGATTTCATGATCTTTTTCATAATGTTTGGGGTGTTGGTTTGTTTATTAACGTTTAGGTTAGAATGTCAAAAGTAAAAAAAAAGATTGGACGGTGAAATAAAATCTTCACTTTATGAGCTATCATTTCGATATGTAATTTTAAAGATCAACATGTTTATAGTAACTAACTTTTGAGTTCTACGAAATCGTTAGATAAAAGGTTACATATTTTAAAATAAAGAAATTATCGAAGCGCTCAATCAACAGTTAATATTGAAGATCAAACAGATAACAAAATATTGAAAAAGTATTTTTTTTAATAATATTATCAAAAACAACTCCACAAAAAAAGAGATTATAAATAATTTTTACGTATAAACACCTAGTTAATATTACTAATTTGGATAGATGTCATTTGGATAAATATCTATCCAAATTAGTTTAATAATAGTTATGAAAAACTATTCTGAGAGTAATAAAAAAATCACAGAAGAATAAAGCGGGCAATATTAATTTATTGTGAATTCCAATTCAGCAGCTTCAACCTCAGAGTCACTTCCAAAATCCATTACAGCTGTTGCTACATATTTCCCTTTAGGCAAAGCCCCCGGCAATGTATAGTCAATATTTCTTTCCATTCCGGGAAAAATAGTTAATTGCCTTAACATAAGTTTATCTTTAAAACCATTATTCAAATTACTAATTTCAATGTAAGCTTTACAAAAGGCCAATCCATCGCCAACATTTTTAACTGTAATATTTACATATCTATTTTTATCATCATATGCGTAATTGAATTTAAGAATTTCCACTTTATTTATTTTAACATTCGGAGGATTTTGAAAGACAAATATTCCGAAGCCAAACACAGGAATAACACCCATCACAATATTATCCTTTTGATCTTTTGGAGGAGCTAATGATTCTCTTTCTTTTGTTTGATCAACCATAATTAGTCCCCAACCTGCCCTGTAAGCGGTTGGGTCATCGGGTATAGACAATGTAACTGCAATTTTTTTCTTTTCGCCTGCTTTAAGCTCTACGAATGAAGGAGTAATACTCATCCATTTACTAACTCCATATTCATGATTCTGTCCTATAGGTAATTGAGCAACAGCTCCCTGATTATTCATATTATAATCAGCGAAACTTATTTTAAATTTTTCTGATTTGTGCGTATCATTTGTTACGGTAATGTACTTGGTTTCAGATGAACCTGGTTTAGTTCTAAAACGCACATTAGAAGGAGATACAGCCACTCCCAAATCAGTTATACCGGTATCTGCCAAATGAAATGGCTGCTCAGGTGATGTTATCGCAGCGCCTGATTTTGCCTTCGAAGTATCCTGAACCGTTACGGCATTGGGTTTTGGTTTGTTTGCGTCCTGTGCTACTAAATCAAAAACCGGACTCAGGCTAAGCAGCGCAAAAATAATTTTTATTTGTTTCATCTTCATTTGTATATAATTTATACGTTAATAATCTCTTGCAAAACAATATGCTTACTTATTCATACTACGCTCCGTAGGACAGGTTAGAAGTAAATTTGCGTTCATAAAATGAAAGACGCATAATCAATTTATTTTTCAAAGATACAATTGTTTTACAAAAACCATGCCTTTATGTTTTAAGAATGACCACTTCTACTCTCATATTTTTTGAGCTCTCTTGCAGCGTGTTTGCACCCGGATACAGTTCACGGTCACCTCCCCATCCTTTTGTTTTGATCCGTTCGGGCTCAATTGTCTTCCTAGTAAGGTAGGCCCTCACTTCATCAGCCCTGAACCGGGACAGTTTTTTTGCAGACCCATGAAAAGCCCATTTGCCACCAATCTGTTCTCTCCTCGATTCTCTTCCGATACGCCGGTTACTGTTGGTGTGTCCTTCAATGGAAATGATCGCGTTGGGATTGTTTCTCATGAACACATATAACTTCTCCAATTCTTTGTTGGATTCATTTTTAATTACGGGAGTATTGGGGTGAAAATAAATATTTCGCAAAATAAAATTTTCCCCCTGCTTCAGGGGATCTAGTTTCAACTCCAATTCGTTTCCCTCGCCCTTTAAAACTTTATATACGTTAATGCTGTGATCGAAATATTTATATCCGATTGCGTTACACTCCACTTTATACGTTTTCTCCTTTTCAATGGCAAATTCGTACTCGCCTGGTTTTATTTTTTTTACTTCAACGGACTTTCCCAAAAGTTCATCAATAATAACAGGCGCATTATCCACACTTAATCCTTTTACTGCATCTGTAATTAAACATCTTACCGGAACGCGTTGTGCATCTGCAGGCTTGGTTTTAAAAATATCGGCCGCAACTAAACTCTTATCTTTTACCTGATTATTTTGTCTGAGAGAATTGCTTCCCGGTTGTGTTTTTATTTCAACTCTACTTGTGCTGGTATCTGTTTTGGCTTTTACCTTATTGTTCACTGCAGACGAAGGAACAAAGTCTGTTGGTATTATTTTTTTTTGTGAATTATTTTTCGACTCTCCATTGGCATAAGGCTGGTTTGATACACTTATCTTTTTATTAAAACTAATGGTTCCCAGCTTTATAGGTATTCTATCGGGAGGGCATAATTTTTTACCGATTGAGGCTAATGCCTCTTCTTCACTAAGTTCATTATAAACTGATTGCTGTTGGACCACTGTATCTGACTTGTATTTTAACTTTTCCGTTTCTAATACATACGAATAATCGCAAGTGTTTAATCCCAGGATATGCCCGAGATCTTTACCCCACAAGTTTTTAATTACAATATAAACTGCTTCTCCTGCTTTAACAGGAACTTTTTTAGTGACAACAACATTGGCACGAAACGATTCGGACTGTTCATTATCAGCATATTTTCTCACTATCCGTATGTCGTTTATAGCGGTTATACTTTGCTTTGCTTTTGCATCGCAAAAATTCAAATCGTTTTCTACTTTAAATGCAATAAAGGAATAGCGGTCGCTTTCATAAAGTGGGAAAAGGGTAAAGTCGAATGTACATTCTTTGGCAAAAACAATTTTATACCAATACATCTTTTTATCAACTTCATCCTGGTTAACCTTGGAATTAAAAAACATATCGAAATGTCCAACCATTTCTGCCTGGGAAGCCATTATTATTTCTGTCACAGATCCCTGTCCCTCATATGTTTTTTTTTGTGCCTTTAAATGAAGGCCAAACAAAAGCACAACTACCAGGACATATTTACAGGGCGAACCTAACATACCACAGTAAAATTAGTTCTGTATTGACCTTGAAAAAGGAATGAAAAATATTAGATATTAACGTAACCTTGTTAATTGGAATAAGAGGAAAGAAAATGGAGCAAAATGAATGCAAACTACTCTATTGTACGGTCTTTTACTTGTTGAGAAGGATTACCACTATTTATAGAATACGCAACAAGATTTGATACTGCTACGGAATTAACAGTTAAAACCGAATGAGAACCACAGGTAACGCCTCCACATACAATAGCCCGGGCTCCAATCCATGCCCCAGCTTCAAGAGTTATTTTTCCAGTCATCAGATCGAAGGTTGATTTTTTATAGTTATGATTACCGCACAATAACATTGCACCTTGCGAAATACATACATTATTTCCAATAATCACTTGATCTAAATTATCAATCCAGGCCTTCTCCCCTATCCATACATAATTGCCAATAGTTAACTTCCAGGGATACTTTATATTTACAGAGGGCTTAACAACAACACCAAAACCTATTTTAGCTCCAAACAAACGGAGTAAAACTATTTTTAATCCGTTAAATGGATTATAGGAAACAAAAAAACAGGCATTAACAAAAAACCAAAGCGCACGTTTTAATGCACCGGCACCTGGTTGATACCAGCTGTTATCATATTTAGATAAATCTGTTGCCTTCTGCATGCTATTCAAAAATTCTTACGTTTTGAGCGACTATTTCCTTATTCGTGTAAAACCCAACGGCTTCATTAAACGCATTCAAAGATAGTTCATTAAATGTTTCCTGGTTCATTGCCGCGATTGTTTCAATTGCACCCACAAATTTATCAGTACCATTTAAAGGTAAATCCCAACCCAATTTCTTTTCGGTTAAATTCTTCCAGGGTGTCTGATCAGAAATAATGACGGGACATCCCGCCGCAAATGAATCCAGGATAACATGTCCAAAATTTTCATTCAACGTTGGCAGGATCATGCAATGATAATTAAGCAACCTATTTAATAAGTCCCGATTTTCGATAGCTTTTACATACTCTATTTTAATATTCGTGTTTGAATTTTTCAGGCTATCTATTTCTTTAAGACACAGGTTCCAATAGTTTGCATCTTCAATAGGCCCGATGATATCAAACGATATCATCATTTTTTGATTTATGCTTTTTAAAAAATGAAACACAGTGAGTAAATTCTTTTTGGGAGAAATGCGCGATAAGAAGAATAATTTTAAAATGCCAGGCTGTTTGGTCCGACTAACATAGGTAAGTGTTTTTACAGGAGGCAAATTCACTGCTTCAACTATTTTAATCTGCCGGCCGAACACTTCTTTTATTTCATCTGCCTCTATAGGCGTTGAAGCATGCCAGGTAATTTCCGAATAGAGCCCGAATAACTTCGATACTATTAAAAATAGTTTCTTTTTAAATGGTTTTATTGCCAAGGCGCCCGAACCTAACATTCCGCGCGGAGCAACAATAACTTTTTTTATCCCTTTATTATACCATAATGGCAACAATGTAAAATGAATTGAGAACAAACTGTTCAGGTAAAGTGCGTCGTAATCAGCGGTTAAAAAATTTTTTATTATTGAAGAGTTAAGCTTATCACCGGAAATATAATATACCCTAATACCCTCTTCAATTATAACCCATTCATCGCTTTTAACATTCAGGTAGGGTATGGTTTCGCCAAAATCGGTATTCCGTGTTACAATTGAAAAATCATAAAATGTTTTTAAGTGGCTAACCAGGTTGGCACATGACTGTATAGGCCCGCCCGCCTTATAGCCAGGCAAATACCAGTCAATAAAGATCAATATGCGCTTTTTAGTCTTCAATATTATTTTCGATGAGCCAGTTTTCCATTACCACCAGGTACCAGATACGTGACCAGGTTATACGTTTATCATCATTCAAAAAACGTTTCCATAGATCAAGTACTTCCTTTTCATTAAAGATGGCACGTTTTGCTAATGAATAGATCCTTTCCTCACAAAATTGTCTTAGGTCATTTTTCAGCCATTCCTGCCAGGGAAATGTGAATCCCATTTTTGTCCTGTTAACAATTTCAGGCGGAAGCATGTCGCCCATCGCATCGACAAATAATCTTTTGGGAGTATGCGGGTATTTAATATCATCATTAAGACGCAGGACATATTCTACCAGCTCATAGTCAAGAAAGGGAACACGGACCTCAAGTGCACTTGCCATGCTCATCTGATCGGTATCGCGCAATAAAACATTTTGCATGTACGTCATTATTTCGAGCAGGGAAACAGTTGACAACACAAAACCGGGCTGCGGTACTCCCGAAATTATACTGTGCGCAAGTTTTTGAACTTCATTGGATTGTATGCCGGAAGTATTTACCAGCTTTACTATCTGGTCGTCCAGTAATACCTGCCTAGATACGGGATAAAAATTTTCGATCGATATTTTTGACCGCGATAAGATTGTTGCCATTTTATCGCCGGCCACAGATGATTTAATGTTCTTTAATACCGCAGCCCCTGATCTCCTCAGTAACAACGGAACATTAGAAAGCCAGGCATTTCCCATCAACGCTTTTGTCCGTTTAAAAATATCGTAACCGGCAAATAGTTCATCTCCACCGAGACCGGATAAGGCCATTGTAATCCCGGCTTGTTTTGTCACTTTTGAAACCACAAAACTATTGGGTCCATCACCACTCGGATGGTCCATAGCTTTCAAAGCACGGGGCAATTCATTTTTAAAGTCTTCGGCTGATAATTTAATGTTGTGATGTTCTGTATTAAATTTTTTTGCAATGACCTGCGAAAAATACTCTTCGTTATATTTTGCTTCGTGAAACGTAATTGAAAATGTCTTCACAGGACTATTTGATACTTTACTCATCATTCCCACAACAGCACTTGAGTCGATACCACCCGAAAGAAATGCGCCAAAAGGAACATCGGCCACCAATCTTCTTTTAACGGCCTGCTTAAAGAGTGTATTCACCCGTTCACACGCTTCATTATAACTAATAGCTTTAGAGGGCATGGAAACTTTTGAAGTAATATCCCAATAACAGGTTGTATTAAAATTGCCTGTAGCAGTATTTAATAAACCGTAGTGTCCTGGCAAAAGCATAAACACATCTTTAAGTATAGTACGCGGTGCATGCACCGTCTGGTAACGGAGATAATCGATCAACCCGTCTTCATCCAACTTCCGGGGAATTAACCCGGATGTTAAAAGCGCCCGAACTTCCGAAGAAAAAATGAAAGCATTATTCTGTTTGAAATAATATAGGGGCTTTATACCCATCCGGTCGCGGGTTATAAATACCTCATTGGTTTGTTTATCATAGATCGCAAAAGCATACATGCCGTTGAATTTTTGCAGGCAACTTACTCCCCATGCGGCATATGCGGCTAAAATGACCTCTGTATCAGTTTGAGTTGTAAAAGCTATAGCCTTCTTACTCAAAAGCTCATTGCGAACCTCCACGTAGTTATAAAGTTCACCATTATATACGATGGTATATCGGCCGCCATCATAACTCATTGGCTGATGACCGGCGACTGACAGGTCGATGATAGAAAGCCGCCTGTGACTTAATGCCACATTGCTGTGAATAAAAACCCCTTCATCGTCAGGGCCGCGGTGCGCGAGGGCTTTGTTCATACGTTTCACAAGCTCTTCAGCCCTGACAGCTTCAATTCCGATTATACCGTTGATCCCGCACATAGTATTTTAACTGGTACCCACCTCAACTCTCATTTACTAAGAAAGGGATGGTTTTTATGAAACATCTTTCCTATTTAAAATTACATTAGCAGCCTCAATAACTTCATTAGCTGTTATTTTTTTCATACACACATTGTCAAAACACTCCCTTTTGAAACATATTGAACAGGCAATACCGCTTGAGCGAAACACTTTGTTTTTGCCATCTCCAGGCGGATACCATTTGTAAGGGAAGTCGCGCGCACTGAATATAGCAACCACAGGTGTATTGTAAAGATATGCCAAATGCATCGGTCCGGTATCATTTGTAATAACAACGGAACAGAATTTCATAGCTTCCGCTGTTTCGAGCGGCGAGAATTTACCGCAGAAATTAAACACGGCATCCCCAAGTCTCAATCCATCCGCGTTTACTACATCATCACTTCCACCAAATATCAGCAGATTAAAATTCTTATCTGAATAATATTTAACCAGCTGTTTAAAATGATCAATGGGCCACTTATTTCTCTCTACCTTGCTGCCGATAACAACACCTATATTAAGAGCTTTATCGGCAAGATTGTTTTTTTTGAAAACATCGGTTACAGATTGCACAACAGATGAATTATCGGCAACAATATAGGAGGAGCCGGAAATTACAAGACCATTGTCCTTCAGAATGATCAAAAGCCTGTCGCGTTCATTCGTAAATTTGATTTTTCTTTCCTGGAATTTTTTAAAAATAAATGTCTGTGAAATACGCCATCCAAAAGCGTGCTTTACCCCAATAAATTTTGCAAAGATTATGGACTTGACCTGCCTGGTCAACGATGCATCATATTGAGGCAACTCTATGAAAAGGTCATATTTGTTTTTTTTCAAATCAATGGCTAAAGCTTTTTTGTCCATCCCCAAATAATTTATGATCGTATTAAACTTCGATCGATCAATCAATTTGTCCAATGAAACAAAATTGCCGGAACCGGCATTTGTTAATATATCAATCTGGGCCGAAGGGAAATTGTTTCTTATCACCGACAAAGCGGGTAAGGCACAAATACTGTCGCCAATGGAACCGGTACGGAAAACAATAATCTTTTTTATAAAATCGGTTTTTTCGACTTTACCGAATAAAATTTTTTGTACTGTCAGTAAAATGAAATTGCTGAGCCAATAATCACCTCTTACCAATAAATTCAAAAAAAAATCCATATTTCAAAAGCAATTTGAAAGCTTAAAGATAAGCGCTATTGCCTAAAAATTACAAAAGTTATGGGCTAAACAATAAGTTGACGGATATATTCAATACTTTTGATGTAAATTTAAGCACAATCAAGTTCAATAAACGATCCAACAAACAAGAATCATTCTCAAAGTATATGCCCGTTAAGGTCTCTTGCTCGGTTGTTATATTAACATACAAAGGAATTCATCATCTTGAATACCTTTTACCAACTGTCAGGGAAGCCATCAACAATACACCCGGCTACCAAATTGATGTTTTGATCGTAGATAACGGATGTGATCAAAAAACAAAAGATTACACAAATACCCGATTTCCCGAATTCGATTTCAAATTTTCGCCTGTCAATGATTATTTATTTTCATTGAACAATTTTGTAAGGGATATCAGGTCGGACTACACCTTCATATTGAATGATGATATGAAATTACACCCGGACGTACTTAACAAAACGCTTGATGTTATATCAAAAGACCAAAAATTATTTTCAGTAACCTGTAACATCATGGATTTCGACGGACAATTTGAAACAACCGGGTTACGATATCTCACAATTAAAAACGGCTGGGCAGGAATAACGGAGGTTCCTGCACCGGATAAAAATTTGTACTATACCTGGTTTGCAGGGGGTGGAGCAGCAGTTTTTAATACCAGGATGTATAATGAGCTTGATGGCTTCGATCCATTATTCAGACCAGCTTATTGCGAAGATGGGGATCTTTCAATGAGAGCCTGGCACCGGGGATGGGAAACAATATATCATCCTGATGCCATACTTTATCACCGCATTTCCGCAACCATTAAGGATCAAATGAAGGAAGAAAAACTCTCCCAACTTCAAAACAGACAAAAGATCATTCTATTTGTACGCAATCTTCGCTATAACAATTTTCTTCTGAAGTTCATTCTCAAGCTCCCTTATCGCTTAATAGTTAATTGGAGAACAGGGAAAAATTCTTATTTTGCATTGATAAAATCCCTCCCCATTTTACCAAGAGCGCTTATGAAACGTTTTATGGAAAATAAACCGGTACTGAATGACAGGGAAATAACTCAATTAATTGGTAAAAAGTATAACCGGTATTAAAATAAGTGAATCCGAATAATGTCGTTTGTAAAAAGACCCATAATAGTTATAGGTTCCAAAGGAATGTTGGGTCAAATGGTAGTATCTTATTTTACAAAAAGAGGATTTAATGTTATCCCGGTTACCGAGCGCTTTGAAGAGGATACCAAATGGGATTTCATCGATGCCATAAACCAATATGATAATGGAATAATTTTTAACTGTGTCGGTCGGATCAAACAGAAAACCGAAAATGAAAAGGACCTGCTTTGGTCAAACACTATACTACCCTTAGCACTCGTTCATCATTTAAAACCTGCAATAACTATTGTTCACCCCAGTACGGATTGCGTGTTTGATGCGCATACAAACATACCTTACCCCATATCTGCTGTACAGAACGCCACAGATTCCTATGGCTGGTCGAAACGACTTGCGGAAGTTGTACTTAAGAATCGTAAGAACACATTTATTATTCGTGTTTCCATTATTGGTCCTGACAAGAACCCTCATGGAAAAGGTTTACTGGCATGGTTTCTTTCGAATAAACCTAAAAGCAGCCTTAAGGGCTTTACCAATCACCTGTGGAATGGCATTACTACTCTTGAATGGTGCAAACAAATTGAAGAACAACTAAAAAATCATGATTTAAATGCTCCAAGTAAATTACTGCAATTAGGCACCAGGGACCATCTGTCCAAATATCATATGCTTGAATTATTTCAGAAATTTTATTCAACCGACTACAAAATTGATGCATTTGAAGCTGCTGAAAAAATTGACCGCAGACTTGAACCGGTAATTATTTGTAAATCATTAAAGGAGCAACTAACCGAATTAGTGAATTATAATTTATAATACCGCTCTGGACACTTTCGTAAATAGTCTACTGGACAGAAAATGAAAAAAGTTGAGGTTTTAATAATAGCGGATGCCGGGATAGGGAATGCGATACAAGCACTCTATGCGGTTGAATATTGCCTGTACAATAAAGTGAATGTTTGTATTTACCTGAATAAAGTAAATAAATCATTTCAGAATTATTTAACTGATTGTTATAGCAATGCCGTCATTTTACTATCGCTAGAAAATATTTCCACTAAATATTTAATTCACTCTTTCACTTACCAGGAAAAAATACATACCAGTTTCGAACATTACTTCTATGTTTTTCCTGATTCCCACAGCTCACAGAATCTCAGCGAAACAGAACAATACCTTTCCATTGTTAAAGCATTATTCCCTTCAACATACCACAGCACTGTTCTTACTTCTTTAAAGGAACAATATTCATCCACGGTAAAAGGCTTATCAATCGAAACAAAATACATTCTTTATCCGGGCGGATCCGCAGTGCATTCGGCCCGAAGGTGGCCCTACTATATAGAGTTAATGAATTTATTTGGCAAGAATAATGTTATTGTTGTCGGCAGCAAAGATGATATTAATTATAATTATTCTTTTGTTTATCCCTGGTTTATAAGCAGGTTATTACCTCAACAATTTTTAAACAGTAAGAGCCTCTGGAAGTTTTTAAAAAAAATTCATATTTTAAAACCTCATGCCCACATTAATAGCATTGATACATATAGCAATGTTTATATAGAAAAATTCAGCTGGCCCGAGCTTTCTTCTTTGTTTAAACGATGTAAAAAATTTATCGGCAATGATGGGGGATTAACACATCTTGCCGCTTCTGTTGGGGCAAAAGGCACTGTATTATTCGGACCAACATCGGTTCAGAAAAACAAACCTTATAATATTAATATAAAACCCATTTACAATGCATACCCTTGTCAACCCTGCCAATTTGGAACAGGCAAGGTACAATTGGTAAATTATTATATAAATTGTCCTTATGAAGTAAAGTGTATGAAGAATATATACCCGACACAAATCATTGACTCGTTAAATGATTGACATAATTTTTATAGCCTATCAATTTCCTCCCCTAAATACAGGAGGAAGTATAAGACCATTAAAGTTTGTAAAGTATTTTCATCAATATGAAATAAATCCCATTGTATGCACATTGTCTCCGAAGAGCTATGAACTTGTATACGATGAATTTTCAACCGACAATGAAATGTTGCGGGAAATTCCACCCCAAATTGAAATAAGGCATATCCCATCTGAAAAATTGATTAACAAACAAATAGGTAAAATAAAAAATTTCATAAATATATATTTTAATGTTATTGGTGGTTATGAAGGAAATTTCTGGAAAAAAAATCTATTCCACGAACTCGAATCAATTTTTAAAACTCATAAACCTAAACTAATACTTATTTCGGCTCCTCCATTCAGCATCATACCCCTGGCCGTGGAAGCCTCAAAAAAATATAATGTCCCACTGATTCTTACAATGAGAGATTCATTAAGTATGTGGATTGACAGACCCTATGCAAGCTATATACATTTTTGGAAAACGAAACAACTCGAGGCTTCTTTTTTCTTACATGCGAAATCAATTGTTGGAGTTACAAAACAAATGATAAACGATTGGAAACAAATCCATGGCAATGTATTTGACAATAAGTATGAAGTAATTACCAACGGATTGGATGTTAAAATTGAAGATATATATTCTTCACAGGATCAGTTTACTCCTCACATTAGCGATAAAAAATTTGTTATTGGATATGTTGGAAGTTTTTACTACATACCCCAAATGAGAGAACAGATTTTTTCACCCTGGTGGAAAAGAAAACCCAATCGGATGATACAATATGTACCTCGTAAAGAGGATTGGTTATACCGAAGTCCTTATTTCTTTTTAAAAGCAGTACAATACCTTATAACTCATAAGCCGGAATTAAAAGACAAATTATCTATCATATTTGTCGGTCAAAAGCCGGATTGGCTGGATTCGATGGTAAAGGAGTTCGGACTTGAAAAAGTGATAACACATCTTGGTCAGATTTCTTATGAAAACTCATTGAAGTTTCAGCATTCATGCGATGCTTTACTGGCCACATCAGTTAAAGTCATTGGTGGTGAAGATTATTGCATTGCCGGAAAAACATTTGAATATGTTACAATGAGAAAACCGATCCTGGGTTTTGTTACAAAAGGAGCACAGCTTGATTTTCTGGAAGGTTCAGGTATGGCATTGATCTGTAATCCTGATCATACAGCCTTGTCTGCAAGAAAACTGTACAAATTGATAACAGGTAAATATCAATTCAAACCTGATATTGAATTTTTAAAACAATTTGAGAGAGTCAGCCTTACTGAGAAAATCAGTAATATTATTAAAAAACATGTGTAATTATTGTTGATTCGAATGATCTTAATCAACTATATAAAAAAAATACAGCGCTGCCTGAAATATTATTTCAAGAACCAGCACTTCCGTATTTTACTTCGCGATAATAGAAACCATACGGAGAAAATTCAGGAAGATATGAAACACTTGCAGGCATCAATAAACTGGATAATCACTGCTCAAAAACATTCTGGATCAAAAGGTATTTCTCTGGCTTATTCCATGAAACTGGGGTGGCTTCCCGCATATCCGGAAACAACGGGTTACATTATAAATACATTTATTGAATATTACAAATTTACAAATAACGAATACTATTTGAATAAAGCTATAGAATTGGGAAATTGGGAAATGGATATACAGCTACCTTCCGGAGGAACGCGTGTTCAGCATCCGGACAATACGCAAGCAGATATATTTGATACGGGCATGGTTTTGTTAGGGTTAACGGATCTATATAAAGAAACGAAAGATAAAACCTATTATGATGCTGCCTGCAAAGCAGGTGATTGGCTGACAGATGTACAGGACAATGATGGAAAATGGAGCACTTACAGCTATAAAATGATTCCGCATACTTATCACTCCAAAGTTGCATGGGCGCTTTTCAAATTATACAATATTTCGGGGGATGAAAAGTATAAAATTGCTGCCGAAAAAAATCTTGGATGGATATTTTCAATTCGTTACCCGAATGGCTGGTATGATTATATGGGATTTGACCTTCAAGAACAACCCTATTCCCATACAGTTGCATACATACTGCAGGGATTCTGGGGAGCATATGTGCTAATGGATAACCAAAATCCTCTCAAAGCCAAACTTTATTCGGAAATAGTACTATTCAGTGATCGCATTATTGATAAATACGGGCTTCAAAACGAAAAAACAGATATGAACATACTTCCCGGTACATTTACAAATACATGGGAAGCAGGAGATGAATATGTTTGCCTTACAGGAAACACACAATTTAGTATAGTATGGTATGAACTATATATGCTGACTGACAATGAAAAATATTATACAGCTGCTACTAATTTACTTAATGTAGTAAAGAAAACACAAAAAATGGATGGACCGGATTTACCTTACAAAAATGCAATTGCAGGTTCTTATCCGATCTGGGGTAATTATCATCCGAATGAATACCCCAACTGGGCAGCGAAGTTTTTTGCCGACGCACTTATGCTTAAAATTAAAATTGATACTTTGAAGGATCTAAATTAACACATAACCTCACACTTGAAATCACTTTATCAGCTCATCAAAAATTCAAATCTGTATTTCAGGATTATTTGCATTCTAAAGCCGTACATTAAACGTGAACGAGAGATTAACCTGAAATTTTACGGTCAATTTATTAAACCTGGTCAACTTTGTTTTGATATTGGTGCAAATATTGGTGCCAAAACCAATATTTTTAATCTATCAGGTGCAACCGTCGTTGCAGTTGAGCCTGATCCTAGCGCATTCTCCGCCTTAAAGGAAAAATATAACAATAAAAACACTATTCATCTGCTTAACATAGGATTGGGCTCTTCCAGCACAGAGAAAACACTTCATAATTTTTCCAATCATGCTCTTTCTACATTTGACGACATAGATGCAAAAAACACATTATGTGATCCACGTTTCACAGGGTTTGCATTTGAGAAAACAACTTTGGTTAAACTACAAACTATAGATATGCTTATTCAAAAATTCGGCATACCTGATTATTGCAAAATATCAACCGTTGGTTATGAACTTGAAATAATAAAGGGATTATCACATCCAATACCTGCTTTATCCATAACATGTAACTTACCTCATCACGTAAACAAAACTATTGAATGCATCGACCTGATGGAAAGGTTGGCTACATACAGATATAATTATTTTTTATCTAACTTAGCGAATGGCTTCGCAGTAGAAAAATGGCTCAATTCCATTCAAATAAAAGAAATTATTACTCAACTACCCCAAAAAACCCAAAGTCGTTACATCGAAGTATTTGCTGTTAAATTGTAGAAATTGTGGCTCAATTAAAGAAAAAAATATTACTGGCATACGGAACCCGTCCTGAATTAATAAAACTTGTACCGCTTATATTCGAACTGAAAAAACGAAAGACCGCAGAGCTGTTAGTCGTGAATACCGGTCAACACAAGGAAATGGTAACTGAATTAGAAACCATTTTTTCAATTACACCTGACGTAAAGTTCAATGTAATGACCCATGATCAATCACTGAATAATATACTTTCAAACATTGTCGGAAAAGCAAACGACCTATTCAGTAAATTTAATCCTGATATTGTTGTTGTCCAGGGGGATACAACAACAGTGTTATCAATGGGTATAGCAGCATTTAACAGAAACATACATGTAGCCCATGTGGAGGCGGGACTCAGAAGTGCTGACATCTACAATCCATATCCTGAAGAATTCAACAGACGGGTAATTTCATTATTCGCCAGGTATAACTTCGTTCCGACCGTCTTAACCGCTAAAAATCTACGTAAAGAAAACGTCAGATCTTCTACCATTTTTATTACAGGCAATACGGTCGTTGATTCACTTCATCTGGTATTAAACAAAACAAAACAAAACAAAACAAAAAACACCAGCACAAAAAAGCGAATTTTAATTACTGCCCACAGAAGGGAAAATCATGGCCGCGGAATTGAAAGTATTTGCAATGCTGTTATACGCCTCCTTAAGACATATAAAAACATTGAGTTTGTCTGGCCGGTACATCCAAATCCAAATGTTGCAGAAGTTGTTTATTCAAAACTCGGAAAAACACAAGGAGTTAATTTATGCGCTCCTCTTTCATATATTGAATTAATTAAAATGATGCGTGAATCCTATTTAATATGGACCGATTCAGGAGGAATACAGGAAGAAGCCCCAACTTTAAAAAAACCAGTACTTATTTTACGCAGTGTTACTGAACGTCCTGAAGTTATTGCATCCGGCTTTGGTAAACTGATCGGTACAAATACATCAGACATTGTCAATGCAACTATTGCCTTACTTAATGATACAAAAGCATATAACAAAATGATATCAGGTAAAAATCCGTTTGGTGATGGTAAAGCTTCTATACGTATAGCTGACACCTTATTAAAAGGATAGTTCATTTTATGAAAATACTCCTTATATCCAATAATGAAATTTGCTACAATGCCAGGCTTTTAAAAGCTGCCGATTTTTTCAGCACGAAAGGATATGAGGTCACCGTATTTAATCCGGTTACAGGGATTTCCAGTGCCGAGGTTTATAAAAACTCTATCGCCAATAAAAACTGGAAAATAATCGAAAATGATATAAGCAAAAGAACAGTAAACTCTTATGCAAGGTGGCTATACATAAGTATTATCAATAAGTTTATTTCTATTTGCTGGAACAAATTTCGATTAAAATTCGGGTTTATTTATTATATGAATAAAGGCTTGCTGGGTGCAAAAAGAAAGATAGAGAGCAATTTTGATTTTATCCTTATTCACCTGGTTGATAACCTTCCATTTGCTGTTGAACTCAAAAAAAAAACAGGAGCCAGACTGATTTACGATTCTCAGGAATATTTCAGGGGTCAATATAATAAATACGAGACCCCGTTACGCGATTGGGTGCACCTAACAGAACCGAAATATATTAGTCATGTTGATATACTTTTGGCAACAACAACTGTTATGCTTAGACAACTTACCAGGGATTATGCTTTAAAAATTCCAGCTTTTCGTGTACGCAATGTTCCATCAGGATTAATGCTTTCTGGAGTTAAACCCAAGACTGAAAACAACTTTGAAAATGATTCTGTAAAATTAGTGTGGCACGGAATGACTATATATTTTAACAATACACGTGGCGTTCATATTTTATTAAAAGCTATTGCCGCCTGCAAAAGTAATGTTAAATTATATCTTCAAGGCCTGATCAACAACGAACAGTTAATTATATTTAATGATTATGTTAAGGAGTTGAAGTTAGGAAATAAGGTTACTCTTGTTCCTCCTGCCGATCCATACAATATTGTTAGTTCGCTCACAAAATATGATATAGGCCTTATAGGAGAGTTACCGCAGGAAGAAAATCAAATGCTGACATCCTCAAATAAACTTTTTGATTTTATAAATGCAGGATTAGCAGTAATTGCAAGTGATATGCCAGGACTGAATGAAACAATTAAAGAATATAATATAGGCTACACTTATCCATCCGGAGATTCTGTAAAAATGGCAGAATTAATAGATTCACTTTGCAAAAATAAGGACCAACTTCGTAATTTTAAAGATCGTTCCAGCGAAGTTTCACAGAAAGAATTGTTCTGGGAACATGATTATGAAGCTGTTTGGAAAGAAATGAGTTCCAAAACATAAATTTTGAAAAAAATACTTATCATATATCCTCACTGGCCTCCCTCCAATTTAGCAGGAGTCCACAGACCAAGGCTTATTGCGAATTTTATTCATGAATTTGGCTGGCTACCGGTCATTTTGACTGTAGATCCGAAGTTTTATGAAGAGCGGCCTGATCCGGATATTGTTAAAACTGTATCGCCTGCAATAGAAATAAATTATGTAAGTGCCTTTAATACACTTAAACGATTTCGCTTCTTTGGAGATATTGGAATCCGGGCTTTCGGACAGCTTTATAAAAAAGCTATAGAAATAACTAAAAAAAACAAAATCGACTTTATATGGATTCCTATTCCTTCATTCTACACCGCAGTTTTGGGGAGGCTGATTTACGAAAAAACCGGCATCAATTACGGGATAGACTATATTGATCCGTGGGTAAATGGCTTCACAAATTACGACCTCCTTTTTAGTAAAGCATGGCTCAGCAACAATTTGGCAAAACTGCTTGAACCTTATGCAGTAAAAAAAGCTTCTCTAATTTCAGGAGTTGCCACTTCTTACTACCGGCCTGTGCTTGATAGAAATTTTAAAAACAAAACAATAGAACATATTGGAATGCCATATGGATTTGACCCTCATGATCATGAAATAAAAATTGAAGGACTTCAGTTTCCATGGAATAATATTCCGGGATGCATTCCATTGGTTTATGCGGGAGCATTTTTACCTAAATCACATTTATTTATTGAACTTCTGTTTAAATCAATAGCTAAATTAAAAATGGAAGGAAAATGGAATAAAAATATTCATCTTTACTTTTTAGGTACAGGAATTTATCCTGGAAAAACAATTACCGATCATGCAAATGAAAATAAAGTTTCCGATTCAATTCATGAGATACCTGAACGATTTCCCTTTATACACATTTTAAACTTTCTATCAGCTTCCTCGGGAGTAATGGTAATTGGAAGTATAGAGAACCACTATACTGCATCTAAAATATTTCAATCATTACTATCCAAAAAGCCCGTATTCGCTGTGTTTCATAAAGAAAGCAGTGTGGTTTCGATTCTAAAACAGGCAGAAGCAGACAACTACTTGTGCGAATATACTGACAGTATGGATGTAATAAAGCTGGAGTTTTCCATCTATAACACCTTCGATTCCTTTGTAAAAAAAGGAAAGAACTGGATTCCCAAACTTGAAACATTAAATCATTATTCATCACGGCAGTCGGCTTTTTTATTGGCTCAAAAACTGGATCTAATCACTTTCGGAAAATGAAACGATTAGGAATAGTAGTAAGTCATCCTATTCAATATTACAGCCCCCTGTTCAGGTACCTGGCTAAATATATTGATTTAGTCGTTTTTTATTGCCACAACCCTTCTGAAGAACAGATAGGGAGCAATGGATTTGGTATTAAGTTTAAATGGGATATTGACCTATTAAGCGGCTATAAGTATATTTATCTGAATAATATTTCCGCCCATCCATCACTTAATTCTTTTTCCGGATGCGATACTCCTGATATAGGCCGGGTGTTAAAGGAAAACAGTATCTCTCATGTTGTAATCATCGGCTGGTATTTAAAATCATATATTCAGGCGCTTTTGCAATCAAAAAGATCCGGAATTAAAGTGGCCGTGAGAGGTGACAGCCAGCTAAATCCGGATGACTCTATTTTTAAGCACATATTTAAAAAAATATTTTACGGTTTTCTTATCCGAAAATATGATACCCTGATGTATGTGGGTGAACGCAACAAAAAATACCTGGTTGAATATGGCGCCCAAGAATCTCAATTGATTTTTTCTCCGCATGCTGTTGATCAATCCTTTTGGAAAATGGATCTATCGGAAATAAACAGTAAAACCGAAAACAAACTAATATTTGCGTGGGCTGCCAAATTTATTGAAAAGAAAAGACCTCATGATGCTATAGAAGCATTTAAAAGCGCTTATGATTACAACAAAAATATTGAACTTTGGATGATTGGATCAGGAGCATTATTGGAGTCGTGTCAGCTTCTGGCGGATAACCATAAGGCAATTAAGTTCTGGGGGTTTAAAAACCAAACTGAGTTAAAAACATTATTAAGCAAAAGCGATTTTATTTTACTCACAAGTGATCACAGGGAAACCTGGGGCTTAATTGTGAATGAATGCTTTAGTATGGGAATTCCGGCGATTGTGAGTGAGGCCTGCGGCTCCTCTGCTGACTTAATTGAAGACGGAAAAACGGGATATCATTATAAAACAGGGGACACAAAACAACTTCAGGAAAGAATTTTAGCCGCCGCTTTAAGTGATCCTGCTTCATATACAGAAGGTTTGAAAAGAAAAAATGAGATATATTCGTATGAATGGAATAAGAAGGCATTTATGAATTTTATGAATTTATAAGATGGAAGATACAGAAAACGGTGTAGTGAGAATTGTCAAACTATTCGTTTCGATGATCCTGGCTTCAACGCTGAAATTTTTCAAGCCCGAAACAGATCCTCTTTCTATAATTGGCTTAGGACTTTTCATTTTCTTCGGGTTAAGCTTTTATTACAAATTAGGCAGGGGAATTCCTGTAAGGGAACTTATAATACTTATCGCCCTTATTCAATGGGTCATTGCACCCATATTATCTTACCATTTCTATACCAAAAGTGAATTTTACTACATGATAATTGATGAAAGCCGGTATATGAGTTTCGTTATTCCTGCAACTTTGGCTTTAATTACGGGATTATTATTACCTCTGCGAAAACCTATTAAATTACAGGGAGAAAATTATATTGAAAATCCTAATTACTATTTTAAGCGCGGTCAGGCAATATTTATTATTGGACTTTTGGCATTTTTAATAAAACCCTTTACTCCGGCTGCTTTGGGTTACTTTTTTTTGCTGTTGTCCTATTCATCCATATTAGGAGCGCTTTATTTACTTAAAGCAAATAGCCGGTTTAAATATATTACCCTTGCTGCTGCATTTGCACCTATTTTTGCAGGCGCCGCAGAAAGTTCGGTTTTTCATGAAATGTTCATATGGGGGGGATTCCTTGTGATCATGTATACTTTTATTAATAAATCGGGAGTTCTTTCCAAAACCATATTGCTCTCGTTTATGGTAGCAAGTATTTTTCTTATAAATGCCGTTAAAAAGGATTACAGGGAAGCGGTTTGGTCAGAACAAAAGGATCAGCCACAATTTCCGGGACAGGAAAAAACAGGGGTAAAAGGAAATGCAGGTCAACTGATTGGCATGGTAAATGAAAAAGTAGGTGGTAGTGGTATACAAAGTGATTATTACCAGGAATTTACGGACCGCCTGAATCAGGGATGGATCATTGCCAGGATCATGTATGTGGTGCCTCAATATGAAGATTTCGCCCATGGTGAAACCATTATAGAGGGTATTTACGCTTCACTCTTACCAAGATTTCTTTCACCTAACAAAGCCATGTCAGGCGGAGCAAAAAATTTTGAACGATTCACCGGTCTGGCTCTTGCCGGCGCAAGCATGAACCTGGGTATTATTGGCGAGGCTTATGCCAACTACGGAGAAGTAGAAGGAGTGATATTTATGTTTATTTATGGACTCTTCTTTAATATTGTATATTGGATAATCCTTAAACGGGCTCAGCTTAAGGCAGAAACTCTGTTATGGCTGCCCTTTTTATTTTTTTATGTTATTAAAGCTGAAGAGGACTTTACCAGTATATTCAACCAATTTGTAAAGTCAGTCGTTGTAATGGTTATCCTTTTTTATGCATTGAACTTATTTATCAGAGAACAACCTTTTTTAAAACATAAACCTGAAACAATATAATAAATATGTTATTGCTAATTTGCCAAGGGCCGGCTTGGCGAACAAACTCCTTGTTTGGTCGAGGGCACTATCGTTTGCGCATATCAATGGCTTTCGTATGATTACGATCAATTGGTCAACACTTCATATTGGCCCAATACTGAGAAAGGAAAGAACGAAGCGGATTTACCTCGGTTATTTCAACCATAATACTCTTTTGGACCGGTTAAGGGCCCATTTGATGTTACTCAACACTAATAAAATTACAGACCCACTTATTGAAATTTACCAGATACCAAGTAACGTGTTTGAATTCAAAAATATTTTTTTTTGGATGCATTTTTTTGATTCTATACGGATACACCGCGATTTTATAAAAAAAACTTTTTTTGATGATCTTCTTACGAAAAAATTTCGAAAGATATTCATATCCCTTCCTACAAATGCTATTGGGGTTCATATCAGGCGCGGAGACTTTGCTGCATTTAAACATAATCAGAAATTTGACAGAGAAGTTGTATTGGTGCAGACTCCCATAGACTATTTTGTGCAAACAATTAAGCTGCTCAGATATTTATCCGGTAAAGATTTAAAGGCTGTAATTTTCAGTGACGGATATGAAAGTGAACTAACCCCTGTTTTGGGGTTGCCTAATGTCGAGCTTTTTAAAGGAAAATCCGACCTGGAGGATATGTTAGCACTAAGTAAATGCAAAATAATTATCCCAAGTCCCAGCAGCACATTTGGATTGTTTGCGGGATTTATTTCTGACTCAATACTGTTACATCACCCGGATTTTTTTATGCGCGACATACGACCTGAAGAAGTGAATAAAATCCATTTTGAAGGACCCTTTAATTACAAAAGCGAAAACGATATTCCAAGCCAATTGATCAGACAACTTAAAGAAATTTGAAAATGATAAAAAAATTTATTGTAAATAACTTAACATTTCTGGGCCAATATAAACGATTTGGTGTTGCACTTAAAGATTGTTACAGCGCAAAGAAAGCGAGTTATTCTCAACATAAGGAAGATGCCTATATTTGGGAAATCCTATCGAAATATGATCTGACCGATTCAATCTATACAGATGTTGGCGCGAATCATCCAACAGATATTTCGAATACTTACTTACTTTACCGAAATGGATTAAATGGAGTAGTGATTGAACCAAATCCGGAACTTGTAAATTTATTTTTACGTTTCAGACCAAAAGATATAACACTTGCAATCGGATGCGGTAACCAAACCGCAATTTCAAAATTCAATATTTCAAAAACTCCTGTTATGAGTAGTTTTTCTGAACGCACTGAAAACAACACTTACAAAAGCGTTTATGTACCAGTAATGAAACTTGATCAGGCACTCGAAAATATCGAATATGAATATATTCATTTATTAAGCATTGATGTGGAAGGTATAAATCTAGAGGTTTTAAAAGGGGCTGAAAAAACCCTGGCAAAAAGTCTTTTATTATGTATTGAATTTGATAACCAACAGGACAAGATTGATTATAGTCAATTACTCGGCAATAAATTTACCCTTTTAAAAGAATTTGGCTGCAACATGCTTTATATTAACAATTCACTTAACGAAAGTAAATTAAAAAGCCCGCTTACTCCCCATTAAGATCAATGACAACCGGATTAATTCCTGAATACATTGGAGCACGTCCAACAATAAGTCCATCTTCTGAGAAGGATTGGGCTTTATCAGCAGAACAAATAATTATAAATTCTTTTTCTTTCAAAAACTGCAGACACTTGTAATGTAACTCCTGTGAATGGGTAGAAACGAAAATGTAACCAATCTTATTTTCAGCAAAAACTTGTTTAGCACCATTAAGCATGTCGTACTCAAAACCCTGAATATCACAATGCAAAACATCAATAAAATTAATGTCATTAACTTTAATAAAATCATCAATACAAATAAAGCCTGTTCCTCCGGGTACCGAAACAGTTTCGTTGCCTACAAAAAACTGAAAAAATTCACCCTTCATGCCATTTAACTTAAAATTAGCCCTGCCACTTTTAATATTATAAGCATCAGGTTCTATCATGTAGCATTTAGCATTTTTTATCTCTTTATAAAACCACATGGAATAGAATGCCCAAAACGATCCTAATTCGATCATTGTTGAACCCGGCTTAATTCCCTTCAGAACTTCCATAAATACACGCTCCTCCTGAGGCTCATGTACCCCCTTATTTTCATACAACAACCGGGCAATTTCAAGTCCATAATAGCTGCCCAGATTGATTCTAATTCCATTGTGCATTATTTGCTTACCCCGATTAACCTCCCCGGCATTTTTTACACGTTTAATATAATTGTTATCTTTCGCCCGAACAGCACTATTGATCCTGGCTCTCCAACCATTATCAACTTCAATATTCATAAAGGTTTTGTCGTAAAGACCTGAGGGAATAATATAATGAGCTATTATATGCCTTACTATCGGAAACCGGCGCACAAGCTTTCTTATACGTTGAAGCATTTTAGCCTACTTTTCAATCGGTTAACTTATTAAACAGTATAAAATTAAATAAAGAATACTCTCATTATTTCCGTATCGTAAATATAAATTTATCTCTGAATGGAACCGGCTCACTAAAATGATAACCGGGAAAACACGCCCTATAATTCTCGATGGAACGCGCCTTTTCATAAAAGGTCTTTACTTTATCGGTAAGTAACCACGATGTTACAATAAAAATGCCGGTTTCACCAATAGCATCTTTTATATGCATCATAGCATTCTTAAATCTATTTTCCTCTGTGATATGTTGTGTAACATCAATCATAATAACCACATCGAATTTCCCATTCACCAATTGTTCTGTAATATCCTTCTTTACAAATGTATAAGTAGGATAATTCCTACCTAGTTCAGCAAACAATGTATCTGTAATATCAAGACCAATATAATTTTTACAACCATTTTGCTTAAAAATATTTGTATAAAATCCTATTCCACAACCACGAATATCAAATCCGAATTGTTTGTGTCGGTTACGCCAATATTCTTCAGAGTCATACCCCCCGATAAACTTATATTTCAGCCTTTTTAAATATTTAGTGAGCGTATCTATCATGTTAATTAAATTATTTTGTGATTGTCCTGCTTTGCAAAGTAACAATATTTGTTTAATTTTTTGATCAAAAACCCATTCTTTAATTCCAAGAGTATTTTAAAATTCAAAATGAATAAATTTTTATTAAAATATTTATATGCCACAATCACTGATCACCAAAACAGAAGTTGGCCACGCGATGGAAAGCAGCCATTTGCATATCCGAAGCTCTCCATGACTTTTCACATCAGTGGATTCTATTGCTTAAAAACGATTCAAATTCTTTGTAAAATGCTGAGAAATCATATTCGGCTGAATACACATTTTCGATATTACGTCGATATGACTCAGGATCATCGGCAATTTTTAATACAGCTGATTCAAACTCATCTATTTTCGAAATATAGACTCCCATGCCTTTTTCTTCAATCGTTCTGAGATCCTCAACATTTCCGGCAATTACAGGCAAATTATTCTTCAGATATGTCCCGATCTTTCCTCCGGTCAAAGCATTTTCCCTTTCAGCCTTTTCATCTTTATCATACAAGATCAATCCGACATCCGCAGAACTTACAATATAATTGAGCATCGTCGATGGAACCGGCTTTTGAGACAGTTTAATAAAAGGATGTATTTCAGTACCCATCAAACCCAAAGTACGGGAATGAAAAACAAGATGATATGGCTTATCCCTAAATTGATTTGATTTTTCAAACAACTCCTTTGCAAGATTCCAACCAAGTGTACCTATAAACAGAATGAGAGGCTTCTGATCCGTAATGTTAAAAATATCTCTGAAGTAATTACTTCTTAAACGCACAGATCTCCCCGAAGGGGAATTTGGAATAACAAAATACTTATGGTCCAGAGGTAATCTATTTATCTGTCTTTGATACTCATACCTGCCAATACCTAATGCTATTGAAGCGTCGGCCTTTTGATTTACAATAATATCTGATTTTTTCAGCTTTTTATAATTCGGAACTTCATGGCGCTTTAAATCTGTATTAAATACTTCATCAGCTAAATAGATAAAGGGTATACCAAGCCGCCTGGAAATTTTTTCTGCCAGAAAAGCCCCTTCAAAAGGAGTTCCGATCACTGCATTATATTTATATTCTTTTTTAAAGGATAACCTGTACCAAAATTCGGCTCTTTCAAACTTAGAACGCGGAAAATTAAGGACACGTATTTTTGAATCAGAAAATAAAGGCGGAGAATTATAAGGATTGAAAATACAATAAAGATCAACCATGTATCCGCTTTGAGCCAGGTGACTTGCCAACTCTGTAAAACAGCTGTGTGCATCAACATATGACCTGCTAAAAAGCAAGGCTATTCGTTTCGTATGTTGCAGGTTTTCGCTCAAAACACCAAGAGCATCAAAGTTAATAATAAAACTTCACCAGCACCCTGGCTAAACCTATGCGATAATTCTTTCCGGTATTCAGAAAAGGTTATTTATCAATTTTTTCCCTTATGGCACTCACCATCCCACCAACATTTTCCCAATCTTTGATTTCGGAAGCAGTAAACTCTATGTTGAAGTGCTTTTCAATGGCCACAATAAGTTCAATATAAGCCAGAGAATCCCATTCCGGAACATCATTTGAGGTTGTTTTTTCAGTTAAAACGATCGAATCATTATTTAACACCTCATTAAATATTCTGTTCAACTGTTGCAACACTTCAACTGTTTCCATAGATACATGTTATTTTTGCCGAATATATTTCGCCTTTTCACGATATTCCTTTGTATTCAGGATCCAACAAGCATTTTCGTTTTTAAATCCAAGAACCGAATAATGATCCTTTACCAGCTTATTTTTGGGTGTAGGAATATATTCTCCAATGATCATATCAAATCCGTTCTGCAAAGCACATTTTACAATGCTGTTCAGCACAAAATGTTCCATCCCTCTTTTTAATACCCTGCAGCTCATCAGCCAGGTATCAATAAACAGCTTCTTTCCATCCTGCTTTTTTAAAATAACCGCACTTACAATACCACTGTCTCCAAACCTGTCCTCCAGAGTGAAGACAAGGGTTATAAAATCAGTTGAATCAGAAATTCTATGAAGTTCCGGCTCGGTATAACGTACTGTACGGAGATTAAACTGGTTTGAACGCTGGGAAAGCTGAGCAACACGGGGGATATTAAATTTATTGAAGGATTCTATAGTGCAAATCATATCGAGACCAGCCAGGAAATCGTCCTGATTTGTATATTTCCTTTGAATACTGCTTCGCTTCGATTCCTGCAGATACTGAGCGGTACGCTGCTCGTCTTCTTCTGTAACAGAACATGTTTCAAACAAATTAAGCGGGCGGAAGAATTCTAAATATTTGGCCGGATCTTTTGGCAAGTCAGGAACTTCGATTTGAGGAATATATGTCCGGACCAGGTTCCGCTCAAAAGGATCATCGTCAATAAAAACCATCGCATCAAATCCAATATTCAATGTCCTTTGTATCTCTTTTATATTGTCAACCTTGCTTTCACGATTAGCGACAAAAACAGCAATGTCTTGCAGGCTTAGTATCATATCCGGATGCTTTTCGAATGGCTCTTTGGCAATTGCCTCCTCGTTGTTGCTGCATACAGCAAGCAATATTCCCCTGTTCTTTAATTGCTTTACCCATAACTGAAATTCAGTGAATGCCTTACCAATGCCCAGTTCACCTATCTGTATGTTTTCAATCCCATCGTCACCGATCACTCCTCCCCACATTACATTATCAAGATCAAGTACCAGGCATTTTTTAAACCGGCCATTCAGCGAACTCACAATATCTGTTATACTTTTCGCCACAAAAGGCAACGCATCTATGCTCAACACCATACCGGCATTGATATACATTTTTGGATCGAATAAAAAATTGCGACCCGATTGATCCTGGATCGCGCAGAGGTCACAAATAAACAGGTTATTCACATCCGATGAAAGCTTCATTAATCCAAAGTTCAGCTTCCTGAGCTGATATGAAAAAGAGGCTTCCATTTTATTCGAATAATTTCCATAAACCATATCAAGTGGTACGGGGAAATTCAGATAAATAATTTCTGACGAAAGACTTTTTGAAATTGAATTGCAGACTTCCGTTAACCAAGAAATATGATCTGAAGCGAAATTTACCCTGGAATTATTTTCACTTTTATAAAATTTCGAAAGGAGCTTTTCCGAAGCTTTAAAAATCACAATGTGATCGGGGTTAAATTCATATAATTCAGATGAATTATCAAAAATAAGCTGATCAACCTGGTCATATCCGGCTTCGAATATTTCAAAATTTATACCGGCTTCAACCCCATAGCCTTTAATGGCTTGAACAAGAAGTTGTACAGAAGAATCGCCCACCAAAGCTACCTTTACCTTTAACAGATTGGACTGGTCTTTTTTAAGATTTCTTTTTAAAGTAGCAAAGTCAAGCATTAAAATTCGGAATTTATACCAAATATAAATTAGTCCTTGTTTTTTTGACCTCACTCTTTATCTCTCTCCAAACCGGCCCAGAACGCAGTCGAAAGAGGAGAGAGAAGCTGTGGATTAATTTATATACTACTACGCACATTACCTGGGCGACACTTAAACCTTTGAAGGCATCGTAAAACAAAGATTTTGTTAAATAAATTGTCGCATAAGCTTCCTACTACTCTGCAGCTTCAACTACTCTCATGATTTTACACAATGATTTCGGATAATATTTGCTTGTACATAGCCAATTGTTTTGATGATAGTTTACCTAAATCAGCTATTTTGTTCTCTTGCTTTAGGGTTACTATTCTATCTGCTTTAACAACAGATTTCACTCTTAACTTATTAATTTTATCAGGCGATAAAATAAATTCTCTTTTCGATATCTTATCAGGTACGACAGAGCTTATAGCAGAAACGACAATGTCCTTATATTTATCTGCTGTTTGAGTAAGTACTACAGCGGGTCTGACTTTAATATTTGTTAGTTCAGCAAAGGGAAACGGAATTAAAACAATATCTCCGATTTTCATTTCCGCTTGTGTTTAGGTTTTAGATAATCCTGATAAATATTTTCCTGCTCATTTTCCCAAAATTCCAAACCATTAGTTTGAGCTGAAAAATTTCGCAAGCTTTCTTCATTCCAACCTTCTTCTTCTAAAAATGTTACTATTACCTTTTTAGGTGTATGCACATCTATTTTTTCTGACAATTTTAATTTTTTGCCATCGTATATTCCCTGAATACTTAGCATGGTGTTATGTTTTTATTTTAAACAAAGTTAATGTATTATGCTGCAAAACCAAAATGAGGAGTATAACAAATCCTGGCAGCCTTCAATGTCATCCTTTGGGGTGTATGACAAATTCACATATTCCCTTCGACAAGCTCAGAGTACACTACTAATACGCCCATTACTTGGGCGACATTTAAACTTTTGAAAGTATCGTAAAACACCCTACCTTATACTATTAAACTAAATCATTCCGAACAAAAATGCCATCTGTCTGAAATTGCTGGCCGGTTTCAAAATTATTAAATCCGGGAATAAGGTTATACAATACAAATCCTTTCCCATTCATATAGTTTATCATATCCGCCAAAAGCAATTCGCCCTTGTATAAGGGTACAATTGCCATTTCAAGTTGAATAAGCTTAATATTCTTTAAGGAGTCGGATGCCCCTTCAATTACATTTTTTTCAAAACCCTGAACATCCAGCTTCAGGTACACAGAGCTGCCCGGCTTTGAATAGGTGTTAAAAATGGAATCCAGTTTTCTGACTGTTATTTTTTCTTTGGTTATGTATGCCGAACCTGCCTCCTGCTTAACATGCGCAGGAAGCATTTCTAGCAATGAACTGCTAACCGTATTTTGTGAAACATTAATATATTCTTCTCCATCTTTATCTCCCAGCGCTATGTTAATGGCTTCCCAATTATTTCCTTCACGTGTATTAGCCGAAAGCTTTTTGTACACAGCTTCAACCGGTTCAAACGATACTATTTTATTTGAATATCCCCATTTCTTCATCGCCATTGCATATTGACCCTCATTGGCTCCTACATCAAGAAGAGTATCAATTTTAAAATGGTCGAATATTTTCCGGTAGTTAATAGAAGTTTTATCGGTAACTCCTGCTTTGTAAAAAGCGACACCTCTTCTTTTGATGAAATTTAATACGAACGATGAAATCATTTTATTATCCCCTAATTATTTCAATCCAAATTCAAAGCCTACCTCAGGGTAAGTGCCAAAATAAAACAAAAGTGATTTAATTTTATATCAAAATAATACCCTAACCTTTATTTCAATCAAATTCTATGACTTAAATAAATCCTTAAAAAAGGTCTGAACGCTTTCTTCCGGATTAAGAACCTCATTATACATTCGTTTGCTTTCTGTTGAATAGGTATAAAATTCCTCTTTAATTCTTTTTACAATTGAAAAAAAGTTATCGTTATCCATCAATATACCGCCAAATTTATACTTCTTAAAAAGATCACTGAAGCTTTCCTCTAAATTAACAATTGCCGGCAATCCCACCATCATATATGTGGAAAATTTGCCGGATGCCAGACCTATGTTAGTCAGATTTTTTCCAAGATGCGGATTACGTTGAGCAGCGGACACATAAAATGCCAGACCTATGTGAAAACCTTTCAGAAAGCCACAATACATTGCATAATCAACAAAAGGATGATTGTGAATCGAAACAGGATAGCCATCCCGAATGAGATCATCAATGGCCGTTTTATATGGGTCGCTACTGCTTAATTCCTTATGAGAATGTATCACAAAATGAACATCATGACCGCGACTTTCTTTGATCAGGCTCAAAATGATATCCATCCCGGACCAATCAGCAACGCTACCGGAATGAATTATCAATGTCTTGTTTAATGGAATACCAAACCTCTGGTAAATATTTTCGGCCTTTACATCTTCATAAGCCGGAGATACAGAAATTAAAAAAGTCTTTATATCATTCTTTAAATTATTCTCCTTTTTCAACAATTCATATCGTAATTTATCCTGAATGACCAAATAGTCTATATGGCCAGAATAGTATTTCTCCTTTTCCTT
>JACPDY010000086.1 GCA_016183775.1 Bacteroidota bacterium | reverse complement strand
TTTCTAGAAATTTTTGGTTGTGGTAATCGAATGCCTGGAGGATCGTCTTGTTATCCTCTTTGATACCCAGGTAAGAATTGGCTACCATTTCCGCAGTAACTTGTTTATTAGTACTTAACAGCATGTTATAATGACGTTCAATACTTCCACGAACGGTTGAAATGTAACTGTTGATCATCCGGGCTTCTTCACTTTTGCCTTCCATTAAGCCGGCCTTGGTGTTCCATTTTTCAAGTTCGATTTTTCTTCCTAATGAAAATTGTGCCCTGCGACTTTCGATTGTAAGGCGAACGTATATTGGCATTTTGCCATCGGCAGACTGCTTGGCTTTGAACAGCCAAAATAGGATTGATAAGTTTTGATTTAGTTTCATGTGTGTTACCTTTTAGGTAACCGAATAGGTTACCGAATTTGTTTGACTTTAATGGTTTATAGTTCGAGTTGTGTCCTCTTAAACCATTGTCAATCAGTCAGTTTTAAAAAATTCGGTTACCAAAGTAGAAAACAAACGTAGGTAACCGAATAGGTAACCTTTCCTTTGAGATATTTTGGTTTTGTTTGGTGGGATAAAAAACAAAACCCGCCTAAAACATAGTTTTTAGGCGGGTTTGCTATCTCTTAAAATCGAAACGGCTCGATTTTGTGATCCCGCTGGGACTCGAACCCAGGACCCTTACATTAAAAGTGTAATGCTCTACCAGCTGAGCTACGGAATCGTTTTTACGAGGCTGCAAATATAGAAGCATTATTGGTTTCTGCAAAACTTATTATCCAGATTGTTTTCAATATCGTCCAGCCACCTTTAGGTTAGATAAAGTGTCAAATATTGGGGATAAAATATTAGACATAAAAGTGCTATACTTGTAGTCCTATGGTTTTTACGGGTATCCTTGAAATAAAGCCCAGGCAGGGTCTTAGCCAGTTGCGCTTTGGTGTAACGAGGAATGAGGCTGAAAAATATTTTGGAAAACCGGAAGCCATAGAGTATATTGATGACATAAAAGACTATAAAAGCATTGTATGGCATTACTGGAAATATGGTTTTTCATTGTTTTTCGACGACCGGCTTCAGAATACATTTAGCTGTGTTGAGATTGATGAAGGTGATGCCTTACTTTGGGGGCAGCCGCTTTTTAAGATGACCGAAAAAAAGATAATAAAACTTTTCAAAGCAAAGAATTTTACAGAAATTGATGCTGAAGAACATGAATGGGGTGAAAAGCGTGTGTCTTTTGATGATGCTATAGTTGATCTGTATTTTGAAAAGGATAAACTTAAATCCGTCAATTATTGTGCACCGCATAATATTCAGGATGTATTATTGTTTCCGAATTGAGAAACTCATCTAAATATTGTTTTGTTTTAATCTCAATGCTGCTACTGACAGTGCCGTTAACTGCCCAGAATAGCTTTTACATTGTTCCCCAATTTGATTTTGGCACGCCGCTGAGTGAGTTTAAAGCCAGCCCGCGTGTTTTAAATACAAAGTTCTGGCGTTCCTATCAAATGCAGGGTGGGATATCTGTAAAATACAGGGTTGCGGAGATCGTTGGTATTGAATTGGGCTTCACTCAAAACCAGCTGTTACTTTCTTATAACGATCAGCAGTTTAGTTCCAGGAATAAAGGTTTTGATACGGAACTAAGGAATAAGGTAAGCTATTATGGGTTGTTTGCCAATATTCACTTTGTGTTCCTGCTTTCCGAAACATCAAGACTATGCTGGACCGGAGGATATGGCATGAATATGATGAAATCAGGCGTGCTTTCGGAATCAAAATTATTTATGAAGAATAATGAAACGGTAAGTGCCAATACCAATTATTTAGCTCAGAATACATGTGTAAACACCGACATTTCTTATGAACACCTCCTGAGAGGAAGAAATACACTTAGTATCGGATTGAAATTTAATCTTGGTCTCGACAATGTTTTAAATGGAGATTATTCCGTGATGCGCGATGGATCAGTGATCGAATCGGAGCAGTTCGCTTCAAAAGGGACTTTTGTAGGATTGAGTATCAAATATGGATTCAGGTTCATATTTGTAGAGAAGCGGGTAAAAAAGCCAAAAGTAAAAGTATCGACCCCTGTTAAGCCGGCGGATACAACGGTAGCAGTGGTTAATCCGGTAATTGTTGATCCGGTAGTGAAAGACCCGATCGTGATAGCAAAAGATGAGAATAAAAATGTTGAAATAGCCGCAGGTAAAATACCAAAGGAAATTGCCGGGCGGGAGGTCAAGCTGATGAAAAAAGTAAGTGTTCGTGTTCCTAAAGTGACTATAAGGGTTTATGACAGCGGAACTGTGGATGGAGATATTGTTTCGCTGAATATGAACGGTAAATGGATATTGGAAAATTACCAGATCCGGAAAACGCCGTATATTTTTACCGCCGAGTTGCAGGAAGGGACAAATATACTTGTACTGCACGCAATGAACCTCGGGTCAATCCCTCCAAATACCGCATCAATATTGATAGACGAAGGAGGAAAGAAACAGCATATGATCAGTTTAAAATCAAGCTTGAGCACCAGCGGAACAGTTGAAATAGATTATAAACCATCAGGCAAATGAGCAGAAAATACGGTATAGCGGCTTTATTGGTCTTATTCATGAGTTTTAATTCCTGCCAGAAAAAGGAAATGAAGCTTACGATCAGCGAATCTGAGTGTAAGGATTTTTCCATTTCAAAACCGTCCGCCGTTCTTACAAGTCCGTCTAGCTGCGGTACATCGGCAGTTACGTATTCATATAAGCTGTCATTTAAGTATAGCGGGAAAAGAGATTGTATAAGTCATGTTATAATTGATTCAAAATTTTACGATAAAAAAATAAATGGTATTTCAGGCGTCTCTGCTTCGTCAAGTATAGATAAATCCAGTCCGACACTGGTAATTGGTACGAGTACAATTGATGTATATTATACATTTACTTTCTCAAGCGTCGCGGACGCGAGTAATTTCTTCCTGGCGACATTGAAGATCCATACAGAGAATGATTATTCAAATAAAAGTAATGAGATCAGTTTGGCGCTGTATAATACATGCCAGGTGCCGGACCCTGTTTCATATTCGGTTGTTAAAACAGTAAATGTTACTTCATCTATTGTATCGATAACGCTTTATGACGATGCCGCGGAGGATGGTGATATTGTTACATTGAACCTGAATGGGAATTGGGTATTAACCAATTACACTATTAAAAAAGCCGGTGAGACATTTAACTTCGGAATAAATAGCGGAAGCAATAGCCTGGTTATTTATGCGGTCAGCCAGGGGTCATCAGGGCCAACAACACTGGGAGTATCAATAAACGGAGGTGCCCAGATAGCTTTGAAGCCGGACTTGCTAAAAGGGCAGGCGATCAATATTGTATTTTAGGTTCTTAAAATTTAATTTTTTTTTCAGATGAGGATCATATTAATAGGTTTTATGGGCTGTGGCAAGACCACTGTTGGAAATGTTTTGGCTGACAGGATGGGGTATGAGTTCCTGGATCTTGATAAGGTTATTGAAACAACCGCGAATAATTCCATTTCAGGTATATTTAAAACACATGGAGAAGAGGAGTTTAGAAAGCTGGAACATGAGGCGCTACAGGTAGCTTTAGGTAAAGATAATTGTGTAATAGCCACGGGAGGAGGTACACCTTGTTTTTTTGACAATATGGAAATGATCAATAAAAGCAGCGTTTCTGTTTATTTAAAAATGAGTGTTGACAGTTTATTTGAGCGGCTTGAAACAGAACAAACTCAGCGCCCGTTGATCGGAAATTTTAATGATAAAGAGTTAAAGAAATTTATTTCGGAATTGTTACTGAAACGCGAACCTTATTACAATAAAGCCAATTATAAAGTAAAGGCAAAAAATATACAGATAGGCGCATTAGCTGATTTCATAAGGCAGGAATGCCTTTCGACCACTGATGCTCACATTAAATAAACAGCTTCTTTCCCGCTTTTAGCAAGCTCAACAGAAATATGTTCCTGTAATGTTGTCGCTAGTGATAAGCCAACAAAATCCGCTTTTATGGGGTAGCGGTTGTGGTTGCGGTCAACCAATACCGCTGTGGTGATACGTTTTACAGGCACATTTAAGAATGGGGCAAGGCCATACACCAATGTTTTACCGGAGTTAAGTACATCATCAACAAGGATCACCACTTTGCCTGAGAATTCTTTGGGTTTTATGCTCAACTTCACTTCATCCTGCAGAGGATTGTCTTTGTTCACTGTTATTTCCACCAATGTTATTTTAATTTTAGCGATCTCTTCCAGCTTTTTGGCAAGTCGTTGGGCAAGAATATAACCTTTTGGAGCAATGCCCGCCATAATAATTTCTTTCTCTTCGAAATTATTTTCATAAATCTGGTAAGCGATGCGGTCTGTTTTTTGCCGGATCTGGTCAGCGTTCAGTATAAGTGTTTTTGTCTCAGTCATTGTACCAAAAGTAAAAAATAAGATTGATAAATTTGTCAGAACAGCTATTTAAAATTCAAGTGTCAGGGCTTAAGTCTCATTATGAATTTAATCCCAACCTTGAGGCCGGGACTTTACTGTGAGCGGGATAAATTTCCGTATAGATGTGTTTAAGGGTCAGAAGTCCGAAGTCCGAAGCCGGAAGTCTTCCAGCCTCGGACTTTTTCAAAATGCTACAATTTATCCTGTTTAATGTACAATAAATAACCAGATATGCAGGCTTTAGCCTTGAAATTAGAAATTATACGAAATAAGATTATATGAAATTTCAAGAAAAATATTTGGTGAAAATTTAGAGCTTTCGTGCTTTGGTGGCGAAAATCCATTTGCCACTAAAGCTCCAAAACACAAAAGTCCACGAAAAAATCTTTATTCGATATAAACTCTATTTTTGATTTAATAACTTTTACCAAGTAGCTACAAGTTTTAGTATTTTAGTGGAGTCAAACAAATGGCTAAACAAGACGTAAATAAGGCACAGGGAAGCAAGTCTGCAGTTAAAGTCTCTATGCGGGAGCCCGATAAGAAACAATTGTTTATCATGGCACTTATTGTGGCTGTGCTTGGCTTTATGCTGTATTCAAATACCTTTCATCACCTCTATGTGCTGGATGATTATCCAACCATTAAGGAGAACAAACTCACCAAAAAGGGCTTAGCGGGTATACCGGAAATAGTAAAAAATTCATATTGGTATGGTAATGATGGTAAGAATGATATGTTCTATCGTCCCTTATCGGTAGTAATGTTTGCTGTTGAGTGGGAGTTCTGGCCCGATAATCCTATGGCCGGCCACGTTATTAACGTAATACTTTATGCGCTAACAGGTTTCTTGTTGTTTTTTACTTTGCGAAAATTATTTATCGGTCAAAGTGTGTTGCTTCCTTTTGCCGCGAGTTTATTGTTCATTGCACATCCATTGCACACCGAAGTGGTAGCCAACATTAAAAGCCGCGATGAGATCATGACTTTCTTGTTTTTTCTTAGTTCAATATATACTCTGTTGGATTATGCGCGTAAAGGAACTGTTTTAAGTCTGGTTGTTTCGCTCATTTCCTTTTTTCTCGCTTTAACATCCAAAGAATCGGCTATTATATTTTTATTTGTCTTTCCACTGGCGCTGTTTTATTACACCGACCTGACTATTAAAAAGAATGCGATAACAATGGCCTGGTTCGTGGCAGTTGCGTCTGTATATATGATCATCAGGGCTTCAGTTCTGGATAATCAATTATTGGGTGATGTTGTTTCGATTATTGATAATACCGTGGTTAAATGTGATTACCCGCATCGTTTTGCCACGGCAATGGTCATTATCGGTACTTATATTAAGTTGCTTATATTCCCTCATCCTCTTGTGTATGATTATTCTTATGCCACTTTCAAGATCGTAGGTTTGGATAATATATGGGCACTATTATCCATACTTATCTATGCCGGCATCGGCTATTACATGCTGAAGAATTTTTTAAAGAAGGATACTATAGTTTTTAGTCTTGTTGTATATATTCTGCCGGTCATACTTGTGTCTAACATTTTTTTCTTAACTCGTTCTACCGCTGCCGAACGTATGCTCTATCTGCCTTCGCTTGGTTTTGTGATCATATTGGTAATACTGCTCGCCCGGTTTTTGAAAACCGATATTATCAAGTCGAATTTCAGCAACGTTTCGTCTTTGATCAAAAATAATGCGAAGTTGTTTGGTGTAATAGGTGTGCTACTTTTGGCCTATTCGTATAAAAGTTATACCCGGGCGGCAGTGTGGAAAAATAACATGTCTTTATTTAAAACCGATCTTGAATACATTCCCAACAGTGCCCGCGCGCAATACAGTTATGCCAATGACCTGACTCAAAATCTTGTAAAAGATTCCATCAGAACGGCTGCGGAACAGGAGAAAGCGTATAATGAAGCTATGACAGGTCTGAACAAGGCGTTGCAGATACATGAAGGTTATTTTGAACCTTATTTTGCCCTGGGCCAGCTTGCCTCATACAAAAAGGATTATGTGAAGTCAATTGAACTTTACAAGAAAGCAATGTCGTATAACAGGGAATACCACTTTTTGTATAATAACATTGGTAATAATTATTTCAGACTTAATCAATTTGATACGGCCATGAAGTACCTGAACATTGCCATTACCATGCACCCCGATTATGCGGAGGCATACAGCAATATTGGTTCGGTTTATTTTACACGCGGTATGCAGAAGGAGGCGATTGAATCATATAATAAAGCCATTGAATATGACCCTAAATATTATGACGCGTACAAAAATATGGGCAGCGCTTATGGTATTTTGAAAGACTATAACAAGGCGATGGAGTATTTTTTTAAAGCTATGAAGATAAAAAGCAATGATCCTGACCTGTATACCTTCATTGGCATGACCTACGGCTTTATGGGCGATGCCGCCAATGCGAAAACCTATAATGATAAAGCGGCTGAACTAAGGCAGGCGAGGGGGAATTAAGTTTCAGGTTAGAAAAAGTTTCAGGTTTCAAGTTGGCGACTCAATTTTTTTTAACCTGAAACCTGAAACCTTTTCAAACCCTTTCTAATAAAACAACATTCTCCACATGATGCGTCTGCGGAAACATATCGACAGGTTGTATTTTAGTAACCTTGTATTTTTCACAAAGCAGGATCAGGTCGCGGGCCTGGGTAGCAGGGTTGCAGCTTACATAAACGATTCTATCCGGGTTTATTTCTAAAATTTTTTTCACTACATCTTCGTGCATGCCATTGCGCGGCGGATCGGTTATGATCACATCCGGCTGGCCATGTTCTTTTACAAACTCTTTATTTAATACATCTTTTATGTCGCCTGCGTAAAATGAGGTATTACTTATGTTATTCAGCCGAGAATTTATTTTCGCGTCTTCAATAGCGTCTAGTATATATTCAATACCAACAACCTTCTTTGCGTGCTTAGCTATAAAATTGGCAATGGTTCCTGTGCCTGTGTAAAGGTCATAAACGACTTCGTTACCTGTGAGTTCTGCATAGTCGCGGGTAATCTTATACAATGTATAAGCCTGTTCTGAGTTTGTCTGGTAAAATGATTTCGGACTGATCCTGAATTTAAGTCCTTCCATTTCTTCAATGATGTGATCTTTTTTGTGATAAGCCTTTATCAGCTGATCATTTATAGTATCGTTCATTTTAAGATTTACAGTGTACATCAGCGCTGTTGTATTCGGGAACTGTTCATTTAAAAAGGAAAGAACTTTTTCAATACCTGCATCATCCTGTTCACCAAAGCAAACAATGACCATTAATTCCCCGGTGGAAGTGGTGCGAATGATGAGGTTGCGGAGCAATCCTTTATGTTCTCGTATATCATAAAATGTAAAATCGTTTTTTAGGGCGAACGCTTTTAATGCTAAACGAATACTGTTGGATGGTTCTGCCTGCAAATAACAGTTGTTGATGTCCAATATCTTGTCAAACATTTTAGGGATATGAAATCCAAGCGCATTACGATTATCAAACGCTTTACCCGATTTAACTTCTTCATCCGTAAGCCACATTTTGTTTGAAAATGTGAACTCGAGTTTGTTCCGGTAATATTTTTGGCCAGGTGATCCTATAATAGGGCTTATGCCAGGCAGATCCATTTTACCGATGCGCTGAAGATTGTCCGCCACCTGTTTTTGTTTGTAATGCAATTGCCATTCGTACTTCATGTTTTGCCATTTGCAGCCTCCGCACACGCCAAAGTGTTCGCAAAAAGCATCGCTTCGTTTGTCGGAATAGGAATGAAACATAACTACCTTTCCCTCCGCGTAATTTTTCTTTTTCCGTGTCAGTTGAACATCAACAACGTCGCCTGGTACGGCGCCATCAACAAATACAACCATTTCATTCACTTTTGCAACGGCTTGCCCTTCGGCCCCGGCATCAATAATGGAAACGGATTCAAGAACAGGTAAATTTTTTCGTTTTATCTGCATAGAGGCCAAAGTTAGGATATTTCACCTTCTGACCTTTTAATGGGAGAAATTCATTAAATTTAACCATTAAGGAACTGTTAAAATCAGCTAAAATGAAGGTACCCGCTACCTTATTATTTTCGGTATTGTTTTTCGCTGCATCAGCCAAAACATGGCAGGTTGGTGCCGGTAAAACATATACAAAACCGAGTGCTGTTTCTTCACTTGTTCAAAACGGGGATACAGTTGAGATCGATGCAGGAACGTATGTAGGTGATGTAGCAAACTGGATAAAGAATAATCTTGTTTTGAAAGGAGTGGGCGGTATGGCTCACCTCTATGCAAATAATACTGCGTATGGACGAAAAGGCATTTGGTTAATTACAGGGACGAATATAAAGATTGAAAATATAGAGTTTTCGCACTGCCATGATGTTGCCGGCCTTGACCTGAACTGGGCAGGCATACGTATGCAGGGAACGGATCTCACTGTAAAGAATTGTTATTTCCATGATAATGATAATGGCATATTAGGTGGAGGCAGTACATCAAATAGTAATGTAGTGATCAGCTATACCGAATTCAGTCACAATGGTTATGGCGATGGTTATTCACATAACTTATACATCAGCAATATTGACTCCTTAATATTTATGCATAATTATTCGCATCATGCTTCCATCGGACATGAATTAAAAAGTCGTGCGTACGTGAATCATATTTTGTACAACCGGATAATGAATGAAAGTACCGGAGATGCAAGCCGCGAAATAGACCTTCCTAACGGAGGTACAACAATTATTATGGGCAACCTGATAGAGCAGGGAGCCAATACAAGTAACAGCAACTTAATCGGCTATGGCCTGGAGGGACTGAGTAATCCTGCAGCACATGAGGTTTATTTGATCAATAATACAATTGTAAATGATCGGTCAGCGGGAACTTTTGTGCAGGTAGCTTCGGGTACAGCAAAATACAAGGCGTACAATAATATATTTGCCGGGCCGGGCGCTCTTTTAAGCGGTACCGCTGCCATTATTGATACAATGAAGAACTGGCGCGTGACTTCTGTTGCAAACACAGGACTCGTAAATGCGACCGGATATGATTATCATTTGCTTTCAACATCTCGGGCTATAAATAAAGGTGCTGCGGCAGGTATCGCTGCGAATGGTTATAGTTTAACTCCCTTGTTTGAATACAAGCATCCTGCAAATAAATCGGGTCGTGCAAGTGTTGGCACGATCGATATCGGCGCGTATGAATACGGCAACCTGACCGGACTTGAAAGTATTCCTTATTCTTCTCCGGTTGAGTTTTATGTATATACTGATGCGTATGACAACAGCCTTAATTTATTTTTCACCAACCTGCAGGCTGATAAAGATGTTACAATTTATGACATGACGGGAAAGCTGGTTGCTAAACGTGAAAGAGTTGCCTCGTCAAAAATAAGTTTTGACAGATCATCACTTGCTCGCGGTATATATGTGGTGCAGGTTAATGCAGGGGAATATTTTATAGCTAAGAAGTTTGTTGTACAATAAATTGGTATTCTTCAGGAAACAATGAAAAATTTCCTGATGGCTTTTGGTGGGATTTTGTGTTTTTGTGCTTTAGTGGCAAAAGTGCTATTTTGCTAAAATACAAAAGCGCCAAAGTTCACTAAATAGCAAACTAAGGCTGATGAGTAATTACATAAATTTGCAATAAGATCATGGAAATAATTATGGGACAAAGGTCAAGATCACAAACGGCAATCGAATTAGAAGATAAATATGGCGCCCATAATTATCATCCGATACCGGTAGTGCTTGAGCGTGGCGAAGGTGTTTATGTATGGGATGTGGATGGGAAAAAGTATTTTGATTTTCTGTCATCGTATTCTGCCGTTAACCAGGGGCATTGCCACCCACGCATAATTAATGCCCTGGTCGCTCAGGCAAAAAAGCTAACACTTACTTCGCGCGCGTTTTATAATGATGTGTTGGGGGAGTATGAAAAATTTATCACCGGTTATTTTGGGTATAATAAGGTGCTGCCCATGAATACCGGTGCCGAAGGCATTGAAACGGCATTGAAGCTTGTACGTAAATGGGGATATGAGAAGAAGGGCATTGCTGCAAATGAAGTAAAGATAATTGTGTGCGAAGGTAATTTTCATGGCCGTACCATTTCAATTATTTCGGCAAGTACCGATCCTGATTCGCGTAATAATTATGGTCCGTATACCCCCGGTTTTGTTACGATACCTTATAATAATGTTGCTGCACTGGAAGAAGCGTTAAAAGATGCAACAGTAGCAGGCTTTTTAGTGGAGCCTATACAGGGTGAAGCCGGAGTAGTAGTGCCTGACGAGGGTTATTTGACAAAATGTTTTGAGCTGTGCAAAAAGGCCAACGTGTTATTTGTTGCGGATGAAATTCAAACAGGTATTGCGCGCACAGGTAAACGCTTGGCCTGTGATCATGAAAATGTGCGGCCGGATGTGCTGGTGCTTGGTAAAGCTTTATCGGGCGGGACTTATCCTGTATCGGCTGTATTGGCCGACGATGAAATAATGTTGTGCATTAAACCCGGCCAGCATGGTTCAACTTACGGTGGGAATCCTATAGCAGCGCGAATTTCTATCGTTGCTATGCAGGTTGTGGAAGATGAGCGTTTGGCCGAGAATGCACAGCGTTTAGGAACTTTATTAAGGAAAGAATTAAGTGAGATAAAATCAGATATGATAACCGCGGTGCGGGGTAAAGGCTTGCTCAATGCCATTGTTATTAAACCCAAAAATGCTAAAACAGCCTGGGATGTTTGCCTCGCTTTAAAAGATAATGGTCTGCTTGCCAAGCCAACTCATGGTGATATTATTCGTTTTGCGCCTCCTCTTGTTATTACTGAAGAGCAGATGATGGAATGTGTGGGGATTATTAAAAAAACGTTGGCGCAGTTTTAATCACAGAACAGATATTCAATTGGTACAAACAACTATTTTTTTAATAGCTATAAGATCATTGTTGGCGTAAATATTTAAAAAATAAACACCATTCGGTAAATTAGAAATATTGATTTGATTTGAATATGACATTTCCTCTGCTTTGTTTCCCAATAAGTCATAAATAAGAATTTTATTTAACTGTTTATTCGTTGATTCTATATTAAGAATTGAATTAACTGGATTTGGAAAGATCCTAAAATCATTTTCATTTTTCCAATTGTTATCCATTTTAGTTGATGAGACAATATTTGTAATATAGGCTCCATAACCCAGCGTTCCTGCATATATATTACCTAAACTATCTGCTTCTATACATCACTCACACTGCGATAAACACCCATCGTGCCTCCGGCATAAACAATATTGGGGTTAAAAAAGTCTGGTAGAATAGCAAATATAGTTTTACCATTCAAATTTGTACTGACATAATTCCAGGTAACACCATCATCAATGCTTTTAAGGATGCCATTTGCAAATGAACCTGCAAAAATTATTTTTGGATTAGACGAAAGTATTGCCAATGACAATATCGCATTTGAAAATGTATTTAAAGGAGCCCAATTTACTCCGGCATCTATACTTTTATAAACGCCAGTCCAGGTACCCGCATATATAATATTGGTTGAAACGGGGTGGATACTGATTGACGTAACATTGTTGAGTCCTAGTAGGGTGAAGTCGTTTCCTCCGTTTGCGCTTTTGTAAATCCCCAGCTTGTTTCCTGCATAAATAATATTTTTATTTTGATGATTAATTTTGATAGTACTAATTTCTACAGTTGTATCAAGTCCCTTGCCAACTGGTATCCATGTTAATCCGGAATTAGTACTTTTTAGAAGTTTGTTATTTGGCTTTCCTGAAAAGAATCCATAATCAACTTTAGAAGCAAATAAGGTATCGGTTGAGCCGGGAACTGGAACAATTTTATTTATCCATAAATCATTTAACCCAATACTATTCCAACTCGTTCCATTCCATTTTCTGACACTGGCGGAATTATTTCCTTGTTCATTATAAAGTGCTGCAAACACTCCGCCATTCGTATGATGTAGGTCGGTTATGTAATGACATTTAAACCCGGTGTTTGCATCTTGCCAGGTACTTGCACCATCTGTGCTTTTCCAAATTCCTTGACCTTGCTGCCCTGCAAAAACAATATTTGAATTTGTTGGATGTACTGTAACATCCCAAATGCGGGTTGAGGTTAAACCCGAATTCATCAGGCCACTCCATGTTAAGCCAGCATCCGTACTTTTGAAAATATCTTTGTCTAAAGAGCCAACATAAATAATGTTATTGTCACTTTTAGAAATATTTAATCCGAAAAATAGTCCCTCAGTAACACCAATATTAATATTCATTGCATTCCAGGTAGTTCCATAATCACTGCTTTTATAAACGCTATCCTGAGCGGCTGCAAAAATTATATTTGGAGTGCTATTGCAAACTGCAATTTTCCAAATATGTTTATTTGCCAGGCCAGCCAAATACCAGCTGGTGCCACCGTTTAAACTGGCATATAAACCATTTCCATTTCCAAAAACTCCGTAAGCTCCGGCATACATAGCATTTGGCGATGAAGGATTAAATGCGATAGTTTGAATACTCATGTTATCAATCAAATTAGTGATAATCTTATTCCAGGTAAAACCCCCATCAGTGCTTTTCCAAATACCTTCACCATGCTGGTCAGTTTGATAGCCAGGCCAGTAGCCTGCGGCAGCATAAACTATATCGGGATTGGAAGGACTAACGGCAATTTGCGATATAGCAGGCCATTTCAAAACTGTTTGCCATGATATACCCCCATCAATACTTAAACGTATTCCAACACTATCTGCTTCATTCATCATACTGCCTGCATAAATTGTATCAGGCCGGGTGGGATTAATTTCAAAACACCATGCATTGTACGAACCATAACTGCTTAAGTTTTCCCAGGTATTACCACTATCCACACTTTTATAAAGGCTGCCATGGGTATCTCCACTTGCATACATTATGGATGTTTGTTTTGGATGAAATGCTATATGATCAGTCCACCCACCTTGAGGGCCAATAGATGACCATGGTTGCGAAAATAGATTTGCACACCATATGAAAATTGTCAGCAGAATTATTGAAAGTTTATACCTCATTATCTAGTGCCTTTAAACGAAAGAAACATCTCATTAAACCTTTCGATCACTTTTGTAATAAAATCTTCAGTAAGCATTTTATCTATCGTGTCAATTCCACCCACTTCTGTTTGAGCTATTTTAAAAACCTGTTCCATATTACCTGCTTCAAACTTAATGATGTATTTATCATTCATCTGAAAAATGGTGGTGGTAATTTTTGGATGTTTATTTAAGTTCCCGACTATGCGCATTGTTATTAGTTTAATTGGATGATCCGTATCAGGTAATCAGTTGAATCTGACCGATAACCGATTACATATTTTACCGATTACCATTTCTTGATTCATACCTAAGTCTTTTGCTTTTTTTTCTTCGCCGCTGGAAATAAAATATTATTAAGGATAAGCCTATAGCCTGCTGAGTTGGGATGAAGATTAAGGTCGGTTGGAGGGTCCTCAACACGGTGCTGGTAATCTTCAGGATCATGGCCCCCGTAAAAAGTGAACATGCCTTTGCCGTACTCACCATGAATGTAGCGCGCTTCATTTGCCGCTTTGTTCTCACCCATTATAAGTATGTTTGGTTTTACAAAGCTTTTATCAAACGCTACACTTTGTCCCCAAAAACCTTTTATAAGTGTTTCGTGGTTCTGACAAAGCATGGTTGGTACCTGGTCCCATTTGGCGGAATAATCGAACAGGGTAAAGAAATCATTCTTTTGATTTACGCCATATCTTGTGGCACGTATCCCATACGTGTCAATATTCGATTTGGCATACTCCCCGGGGTTTGTATTTAATTTAAAATTTGTGAACGCGAAACATTTTGTGTAATCGAGTTTGCTGTTCATTGCCGGATCGGCCGGGTCGCCATCAAACATGCTTTCGCAGATGTCAACGCCTTCGGCTGCCAAAGCGATATCGTACGAGTCGGGTGCTGAACACATGGCAAACAGAAATCCGCCGCCTGCAGTAAAGTCACGTATTTTTTGAGCCACGGCCAGTTTCATCATCGAAACTTTACTGAAGCCCAATGCTTTTGCGCTTGATTCAAGTGAACGGACCTGGTCCTGGTACCAGGGAGCAAAGCGGTACATCGACCAGAACCGGCCATACTGACCTGTGAAATCTTCATGGTGCAGATGCAGCCAATCGTAAAGAGGAAGTTTTCCCATCACAATATCTTCATCATAAACAACGTCGTAAGGAATTTCGGCATAGGTTAAAACGAGTGTTACTGCATCGTCCCAGGGTTGTTTTGTTTTTGGCGAGTAAACGGCCACCTTGGGTGCTTTCTCCAGTTTTACGGCATCCATATTCACTTCCGGGTTAGCTATTTCCTGTAATATGCCGGTTGATTGCACATCGGCGATCACTTCATAACTAACACCGCGAATAACACATTCGCTTTCAAACTGCTTATCGAATTTGAACATAAAACTACCGCCGCGATAATTCAATAGCCATTGTACTTCTGTTTCATGCTTTAATATCCAATATGCGATCCCATAAGCCTTAAGATGGTTCTTCTGCGTATTGTCCATTGGAATTAATATCTGGCTCGCTTTGGTCGTGCAGAAAATGAATAGCAAAAAAAGTATGGAGATTATCCGTTTCATTTGTTTGTCTAAGGTACTAAAAATGCTTTGGTTGAATTAATGTGGATACATCAAAAAGCTTGCTAAATAAAAAAGGCCCTGTATTATCAGAGCCTTTTAATTTTCAAAAATATACGATTTATCCGGTGATTTTACTTCTCACAGGCGCTATGGCTGCTTTAATTTGAGCTAACTCATTCGGGCCCAACTTCGGATTACCGGCAGCGCCTTGCATTATTGGAGCCAGGGGCTTCAACTCTTCCAGCATTTTGGCGCAATCAGCATCCTTTTTATATTGTGTCAACAGGTCAATTACATATTGATAGGCAAACACCTGGTCATAAACACTCCTGTATGCGTTATTTGTCTTTGTATCGCGTGGTTTGCCTGCGATAACTTCACAAGCTACATGCAAACCTTCAATCCATCCGCCAGCAATGATAAGAGCTGTAACTGCAACCCGGTCATTCGACTTAAGGTTCCGTTCCGCTTTACCATATGCTTCATCAATCACATCCATTAGGGTATCTTCCTTACCTATGAACTTGGTAACTTCTTTTCCAAATTCTTCATTAAAAGCACTTTCAACACCAACAGTTTTTGCCAGTTTGGCAACCTGCGCCACATACTCCAACACATCCTGCGATTGTCCGTAACCCGCAACGTACCCAAAATCAGCACCATACACGCCAAGGTTAGCAGCCGCCTGGAACTTTGTTGAATATCCGCCGGATTTGCTGCTTGGATTAAGAACGCCTTTGTTATATGAATAACCCGCTTTTGATATTTGTTTTGATAGTAAGATGGGTGAAGGAATACTTGCACGGATGAGACTCATGTCTGTACGCACTTCACTGCTTAGCGTATCAGTTGTTTCCTGGTAATCTTTAACTGTTTCTTCCTTAGCTCCGCACGATGCAAATATTACAGCCACGGACAATTGAGCAATCACACTGATCTTTTTTAACATGTTGTTTAAGGGGTTTAAATAAATTATACGTGCAAATTTAAAAATAAAACCATACCCTTCGCAGGTTCCGGAGTATTATTATTCTAGCCTTCAACTACCACGCCCATAGAGCAGAATTTATCTATCCGCTGCTTGATCCGTTCATCGGGTTTCATTTGTTTCAGGTCGGCGATATGTTTTAGAATTTCGGTTTTAACAATAGAGAACATTTCTGCAGGGGAGGTATGTGCCCCGCCAATAGGCTCACGGATGATCCCATCAATAAGTTTCTGGCCCATCATATCATCGGCGGTAAGTTTAAGGCCTATCGCGGCCTTTTCTTTAAAGTCCCAACTGCGCCAAAGTATTGAGGAACACGATTCAGGTGATATAACTGAATACCAGGTGTTTTCAAGCATCAGTACCCGGTCGCCAACTCCAATGCCAAGGGCTCCGCCCGAAGCACCTTCCCCGATAATGATACAAATGATAGGTACCCGCAATTTTGACATTTCAAACAGGTTTCGGGCAATAGCTTCTCCCTGTCCCCGCTCTTCAGCCTCCAATCCGGGATATGCTCCGGGGGTATCAATAAAAGTAACAACAGGCTTATTGAATTTTTCGGCCATTTTCATCAGCCGCAAAGCTTTACGATAACCTTCAGGATTTGGCATTCCAAAATTGCGATATTGACGTGTTTTGGTATTGGTTCCTTTTTGCTGACCAATGAACATAACTGTTTGTCCGTTAACAGAACCGAAACCGCCCACCATGGCCTTATCATCTTTTACTGTTCGGTCGCCATGCAATTCAATGAAATTGCCTTCTGTGATAGCTTCGATATAGGCTAAAGTATAAGGCCTTTCAGGATGGCGTGATGCCTGTACTCTTTGCCAGGGGGTAAGATTCTTATATACTTCAGTACGCTGCTCAACAATTTTTTTATCGAGTTCCTGTAAAGTTTTGGAAATATCAACCCCACTTTTAGCCGCCGCTTGTTTCATTTTCTCCTGTTGTTCTATGAGTTCAGCTATTGGCTTTTCAAAATCAAGATATGTCATTTTTTACCTTTATGGTTTAAGAATACTAATGTAATAATTTTTTTGAGGTTTCTGGTTTCAAGTTTCAGGTGAAATAGGGTAAGTACGACTATTGAAATGATTTAAACCACCTGAAACCTGAAACTTTTTTAAACCTGAAACCTTATTTAGTTTGCTCTTTCTTCTGTTGCTCAATTGGTTGTGGATGTTTTTTCTCGTCCAGAAGTTCTGCAATAAGGTAAACAAGAAGGGCAAGTATGAGTATGATAAGAAATGTTTTACGGTTTTTGTAATAGGTCAAAGGGGTTTTGTAAAGTGGTTTTGTGGCCAGCTCATGTTTGTACAAAAGCTTTTTAAAGTCTTTATGCTTATTGATCTGCTCGTCGCCGGGTTCAGGTTGGTCAATATTGAATTTTATTTTTTTCATTACACTTTGCAAAATTACTTTTTCTTTTTCAGAATGATCTGTTTAAGTTTATCTAAAATCCTGTACACTTTTACTTTGGCATTACTTTCGCTGATTCCCAATAATCGCGCCACTTCATTGAATGAACGGCTTTCAAAATACCGCAATTCAATGATCTGCACTGCATCGTCCGGTAATTCGGCTATGCAGTCCATTAACAGTTTATCTGTTTCGGCTGTTGATTCGAGTTCTGCTTCAACAGCAATGGAATTTATTTTTGTTGTATCAATACTTATCACGCGTTGTGCATTGGTCTTCCTGAAAAACATATTTATTTCGTTGAACGCGATTCTGAATAGCCATGCAGAAAAAGGCAGGCCCCTGTGCTCATATTTTTTTATGTTGATGAGCGCCCGGAGGAATACCTGTGAAGCAAGATCGGAAGTAAAGTCCTCGTTACCGGTCCTCCTGAAAATAAATATATAGATGGGTTTATAATATTTATCGTACAAAGGTTGAAACTGCGCAGGATCAAGTTTTGCAGCATTTACCTGTCTGAGTTCCTGCTCAATATCGGCGGCAGTTTGATGGTATTTTGCCGCCTGTTGATGACCTTTGTCTTCTGTATTCATTCGAATTCGTGTGCTAATATAACTGAATCATCATTTCATTTAACGGCTGTATATTATTATCACCTCCCAAAGCTTTAATATCAGTGACGAAAATTTTATCATTCCTATTCAGTCTATCAAAAACATTTTTCATATCCGGGGTAAATTTATTTGTGTTTGATGCGAATTCAAATAGTTGCCCCGACTTGTAACCAATTATTTTGAATGATTTAATCGTGCATTTAGCGGCAAAATCAAAATTAGGATCATATTTGGCGCTTAAGACTTCCTGTACACGTAATTCTCCCAGTTTCATCCTTCCTCCATTTGCCACGCTGCCACATTGTGGATAAGGTTTAGGTAAAGGTTTTACCCTATAATCAATACTTCCCATATTCCGCTTTTCGCCGTTTTCGAGTGTCGCAGTAACAGAAATAACAGCTTTTTTTCCGTTTACACCTGTAACTATGTATTTGCCATTACCCAAAGCTTTTAAATTGCCAGTGCTAATGCTGGGAGTAATACGTTCATTCGGAATTCCCGGAACTGCTATGGTAATAGGGTTTTCAACCCCCATGTAAAACACATTCATTTTGTCCGCCGAAACATTGATGGCGGGTCGGGCTACTACATATTCCGATTGAAAGGGGTAAGTAATGCTTTTGCCGCTGGATGATTTCAGTGAGATGGTGCCACCCCATTTGAAAATTCCTTCACGCAATGTTTTGCTTACATATTTTCCAATACCCTGACTAACGGGAAGGGTGTCATGCTTATCTGCTTCAGCCGGATCATTTATATTTATTTCGTGCGCAAGCACATTTGGCTTTTGTGTTTTGCTGAAGGCGGCGATGAATACATCAGCTTTGTAATCTTCACCAAGTAAAACGTAGTTGCTTTGCGGAATCACTTTTGGAGCAATGGTGTCGAATTTTACAATGTCATTGTCGAATTGTTTCAACAGGTAATCAACGGTGACGGATTCAGCATTCTTTACATCATTTTGCAATTTGGAAAGGATAGTAATGGCTGCGGCCACCGGCGTATCATAAAAATTGTAAAGTTCCCAATTCTCATTTGTTTCAGAATGTTTAGGGTCTTCGATCACCATGCCAATATCTACTTTGTTTTTATCCTTTGGGTCAATAAAAGATGTCAGCAGTGATTTATAAGTGAGTAATTTGTTTTTAAGTTCGCGTGAGTATCCTCTTGATCCGTCTTCCGATTCACCGATCATGAGGTGAGTGGTAATGGTATTATCGTCCTTATTTTTCACAAATGCCAGTTGGAGCGTATCGGCCACAGAAGCTTCAATGCCTTCAGTTTTCATAACAATCTCTTTTTTCAATTTTGTTATGTATTCATCCAGTGCCTTTGATTGCTTTTTTACTTCTTCTGCTTTTTTCCAGTTGGGTGTAACCCTTATGGGGTCTATGCTTTTGGCAAGGTCGAAATCTGCGTAAAGTTTATCGTTGCGTACAGTAAAGTTACCTGTTGTTTTTCCGAGGCTTTCATTTACAACTACGAACGCATTAAGTATTTCTTTCGATACATTCAAAGCGAGCAGGGCGGTGAGCACCAAATACATCATCCCGATCATTTTTTGGCGCGGGGTTTCTTTTCCTGAAGCCATGGCATTTAAGTTTTAAGGGTTTCTTAAACTTCATAATGCAGTGGGTAGAGAAAAGATACAGCTCTTGAAAAATATTTATGGAAGGTGATAAATTTGAAACAGCGGAGTTATCTGGAATTCTTCACATAATTCCTTACCGCTTCATAATAGGCATTAGCAACCTGCTGAACTCTTTTGGAAGTTGGAATTCCGTTAACAGTGATTTCATTTTTAGATAGCAGCAATAGTTCCTTTGCATTATCCTGGTAAAGTGTTTCGCCGTAAACCACTGTGCCATGAACCATACGGGTCAAGGTCAGATTTCTGCAAAATACCCCTGGCTTTTCGGTCGGCAAACAATATTGTTTTAAATAATCCGCATCGGCGGTCTTGGCTGTAGGAACAGTCAGGTTTTTTTCAAAGCTTTTAATAAAGTAAGAAGAGAAGTTGACCGACTTTTCCAAATCATCACAAAGAAGGAAACGCAAAAATTCGGCACGGAACAATGGTTTCTCCATTTCATCCTTCATAAAGCTGCCTCCGACAAATGTCATGTTGAAATTTTTATTGGTAGGTTTTTTCCAATCGGTATTTTTTTCGTCTACGTTGTAATGTATAATGATCGTAAAGTCAGGAAGAAATGAATTTATTTTTCTTGCACGTTCTTTGGTTTCGAGATTGGTGAATAGCTTTCGGAAAATAGCGGTAGTGTCACTTTTGGTGAGGAATAGTTGTTTTTCTTCCTCGGTAATATCTTTATTCACTATTGCGGAATCAATGGCCGCTTTGAGTGAAGATTGCATCCATTGTTCAAATGAAACACCAAAAGCGTTTTCGCCCGGTTGATTGCGTGTGAGCATAACAGTAGCGCCTGCTTTTTCAAGCTGCTCTTTGAGAAGCATGGCGGTCGCGAACGTCAGCTGCGCTTCAATAAGCTGAACATCCTGTTTTATACCGGTTTTGGGATCGGCCTTCATGTCGATGAATTTTTTCTCCATTTTTGCCTGCTTAATGGTATTGGCTATATGGCCCGGATCAATAGCTATACGTAATCCTTTCAATGAACTATCGGCCGGCATATTTTTTTTGGGTAAGCTGGCATTGTCGTACATATCATTGTCTTTTTTTTCATTCAACAGCGCAATGATCTCTTCAAACGGAAAGTTCCCGAATAAAAACTTCAACCAGTTTATTTCACCCCAATATACTTTGTACTCGAAAATGTGTTTTGCCTTGTTTTCGGGGGAACTATACATGCTGATACCGGTACTGTCAATTGCATAATATCCATCAAGCGCGTTTTCTTTATCAAGGTAGCGCTTGATCTTTTCACGATATTGCTGGGGTGAAGAATTATTTTGCCCCTGAATAATGCAGGCGGAGAAAATAGAAATGGCGAAACATAGTTTTTTAATCATGGCTCAAATGTAAAGAAATGTAAAGATTGTATTGTAAATTTGTAAAAAAAATATCACCAATGGGCATTCCTCATTTTAACCTCGATTCAGAGCTTGAATTTAAAACGAGCAGGAGCGGAGGTAAGGGTGGACAAAATGTAAACAAAGTATCTACGAAAGTGGAGTTGAACTTCGATGTGCATAAGTCGGTACTGCTGAATGATATTCAAAAGCACACAATATTTAATTCGCTCAGGAGCAGGATAAATAAGGAAGGGATATTACAGCTTGTTATTCAGTCAAGCCGATCACAGTTTCAGAATAAGGAGCTGGCCATTGAAAAATTTTACGAGCTTATCCGGAAATGTTTTGAGGTTCAGAAAAAGCGGGTTCCAACAAAGCCCAAAAGGTCGGCAAAAGAAAAAAGATTAAAAGGGAAAAAGATACATTCTGAAAAAAAGGCACTGCGCAGGAAGGGTTTTTAAAAATTAAACGTAGAGAGCACAGAGGTTTGGCAGAGGGCCACGGAGAAAAACAACTCTGTGGCCCTCTGCGCTTTTGTTCTTTGCGAACGTTGCGGTTATTCAAATAATACCTCGAGGCTCTGCCTCGGGGTGTGCGTGAGCTAAAGCATTACATTTGCATTATGAGTGAACATATTCATAAGCGTCATAATAAAAGTTTGCTGTTGTATCACATGGTTTCTC
>JACPDY010000085.1 GCA_016183775.1 Bacteroidota bacterium | reverse complement strand
CCGCAGATGAAACTGACATCAGCATCAAGGACAAAGAGTTGAGCCATAGAGCTCGCAAGTGAAATTTTTAAATTCCGGATGCTTTTTCAACTCAAAAAAGAATAAAAATTAATGTCTAACTAAAAATATGTTCAAGTGAATATTATGAAAAAAATGGAATTTTGCTGCACTAAGGCATGTAAATGTTCCATATTCGAACGGTTCCCACAGTTCTGGAGCCAGGGCAGTTCAAATTTGTTGTTATAAGAAAAGAAAGCGAGTTGTAGTTCGTCATCTTGTATCATCATGTAATGATGAAAAATTAAGCGCTCTTTTGGCTCCTGCTCAGGAGATAATTAATGAGCAAAGCCTGCAACTTTCTCTTTTTTCCAATCCACACAATAGCAACGTGCTTCATTTGGATCACAGTGAGTATTTGGGTTTCCATTATTTATTTCTCTATGAAGTGATATTGGCGCTTCAGAAACACATTGGCTACACAATTTTCAACACAGCGTTATTGAATGACCTGGTGACCATTCGTATTGTTGAGCCGGCCTCTAAACTGCGATCAATTGAATTAATTGAAAAGTTATAGCAATCAGAACAAGAATATCGCCGCCAATGACGGAAATATTAACTAAGATTGGGCTGCCGGACTAAATCGGACAAGTCAGGAAGTATTTGTTTTAATAATCCGATATATTTCTGCTTGTTGGATACAGGTATAAAATAAAAACGCCCGTGATAATTCAGGGGCGTTTTTATTTTATAATGCGACAGTTTACTTAACCATCATACGTTGTGTAACAGAAGCATCGTTTGCTCTAACGGTGTAAAAATAAACACCTGGTGTCAGGTCGTTGCCGTTAATAGTTATGGTGTGTTCGCCGGCCGAATATGTTTTTGCATCGATACCGGTAACTTTTTGACCTATTGTATTGAATACCTCAACTGTAACACTTGCGTTTTTATCAAGTGTTAATTTGAATGAAGTATTGCTGTTGAAAGGGTTCGGGTAGTTCTGTGACACCGACATACCATGGTTTTCTTTTATATCGTTAACCGAGATCAACAGATTTAATGGAACAGAATTATCAGTAACAGTAAAGTCCGCATCTTTTAGTGTAAATCCATTCAGGTAATGGAAAAGAACAGGAAGTCCTGTTTTTGTTTCATCACCGGTCAGCTCTACATATACAAGCGGAAAAGTATATGTTCCGGTATTTCCGAACACATAGTAAGAAGCGCAGCCAAATGTAATTACGTCTGCCGCAATGGTGCTGGCCGTTGACACTTCGTTGGTCCATTTGTTTGTGGTTACATCATAACCTATAACAAACGCGTTAGGATGCATATTCGCATGATTCTGATCGAGAGGAGCGTAATTGATCGTATCTGTATCAAACCATGAGAAGAACAATTTATCACCGGCCAGAGTTCTTGAAGCCTGGCAGCGGTTATACTCAGCGATAGTAGGGTTAGTGGCATCAGCTGCAGAAACCCCGAATGTTCCAACCAGCGTTTGAGGCATTCCTAACAATTTGCCTTTCCATGAAGTGCCCCCATCTGTAGTATAAATATCAAATATTCCCCATGTGCCGGCCTTGGTACTGATGGAATAACCGGTATTCATTTCAGGGCTTACCGGCATAACTACGTGAAGGTTATCGTTCTTGTCAACCACGGCATCCATTTCAAAGCCTGTTGTAAATTTATTTGGTTTAAAAGGAACGGCATTCGGCAATAAAGGTTTAACTCCATCCATGCTTACATTAATGGGGCTCGACCATGTAGTGCCTCCATCAGTGGTTTTATAAACGATCAAATGATAGATCGAATCCGGCTCCGATACATAGCTGCTGTGGCCTATAAGGGTGATATACCCGGTTTGACCATCATCGGCGAATGCAATGCGATGTTCACCGGCATAGTCAGGTGTATTTTTGTTGTCTTTACTTACCGGTGCACGTAAATAACTCACAGTATAATCAAAGTCGCGTGTTGTTGTGTTCCAGATACCTTTGGAGATAATTATTGTATCAGTATAGCTAACAACCGGGCTTGCTGCCTGGTTTGAAGCTGCATCCGTATTATAAGTCACACCTGTTTTTGTGAGAGTGAAACCATCGGGAATTAAAAACCGGCTTGAAGTTTCTTCTTTTTGCCTGTTAAACATATTGCCCGATACCTGCATAGATCCGTGACAATGACCGCCCCATCCGCCGGAAGCACTGCTTCCATTTGTAGAAGCGAGGGTAGGAGCAAAATAAGCGAAATAACCCGAATCGGCATTTGTGTTACCTGCGGGACTAAAGTACACTCCCTGTGGGTAGCGCGCATTGGCGAAAGGAGGTGTTGTGGTATTATTCGATATATAAGCTGCGCCCTGATCAACAAACCAGTTTGTACCGCCATCTACAGAATAGTCATAACGTAAAAAACCATGAGACAGGTCACCTGTAAGAACGGGTTCTGATCGATGTGAAAACGTTATTGCATTAAGGTTGGGGTCGGCCCACAAGAATGTTTTTCCTCCAAAGCCTGTACCAAACGCGTTACCGGCCTGGCCCAGATCAATTATACTAACGGCTTTGGTTTGATCAACAGGATTAGTTTTTTTCTTATTGTTTTTTACTATAGGGCCACTCTGAACTTCACTGAATATAATTTCGGGATGCTGATTAAGTTTCAATGTATATTTATCAGGGTTGTAAGCGGACTGAGCAACAGCAAGTGAAGCTATGCCGATCGCTGAAACAAGTAGTAGTTGGTTTTTCATTTTTTTGATGATGTTAGTGTTTGATTATAGTGTTTTAAAATTAAGATAAAGCGGCATTAAATCAAAAGCCCCCGAAAACCGGGGACTTTTGATAATTATTACTGGATGATCATTTTATGGGTGACAGAACCGTCAATAGTTCTCAGCGTGTAAAAATAAACGCCGGCTTTCAAAACAGATGCATCAATTACAATGGTTTGAGTACCCGCCGGTAAATATTTGTTTTCGGTAGCCAAAACCTTTTGTCCGATCGTATTAAATACGTCAATAAATAAGTTGGATGATCTTTTGAGTGTAACATCTACATTTGTTTTACCATTGAACGGATTCGGGTAATTATGTGATGAGATCAATTCTACATTGTTTTCTTTTACTCCTGTAATAGTGCTGGCTGTTACACAATCATAATAAATTTCGGCGAGTTTGCTGGGAGGGTTAGCTGCCGCATCCGGGTTGGAAGTCCCTATTCCATGTCCGGCCGCATCATCATTTTGGTACATATAACTCATACAGTTATTAACGAACCGCGCAACAGAAGGAAATACCTGTTCGAAGTTATCATCCAGATTAGCTCTAACCGGAGTCCCCCAGGTAGTACCGCCGTCAGATGAGCCCATTAGCATTATGTTTCGTATTGCTTTGTTATTTCCATCGTTCGTGTTTTCAATAACCGCATCGTAAGCCAGGTACAATTTACCGGCAGCATCTATACCTGCGCTTGGGTGAGAAGTCAGCGAGCCTCCGAAAGTACCAAAGGCACGGCCGCTTGTTACAGTAGGCAATTCAATTACTCCGCTGTTATCAATATCTTCTAAACCAGTGATCATAACAGGCGGATTGCTACCCATATTTTCATTCCAATACATTAATCCGGCTATACCCGGAAAATAGAAATATGAACCGCTATCGTTAAGTGTAGGATTCACCATTCTCATACGTCCAAACCATACGTGTGCATTATCATTATTATCAATCAAAACAGCAAATGATCCGTCATTTGTTTCTATAGTATCAATAACCGCATCAGCCGGAGGAAGGTCGGTTACCTGGCCATTGAAATTATCGAAAGGAAAATCAAGGACGATCTTTTTTGTCCAGTTGGAACCATTATCTGTTGATTTCATCAATACCAGATCAGATGTAATACTGCCTGCAACATAGGCAACGGTATTCCCTCTCGCATCAATGGCATAGCCATCTCCTCCAAAACCATTGAAACCATTGTTAAGACTATCCAAAAAAGGCGACAATTCATTTACTTTATCCCATGTAGCGCCACCATCCAATGAACGGCTATAACACAATGCCGCATGCTGTTTGTTATATTTTTTGCCGCCCAAACTTACGGGAGATGTAACTGATATCACATGCAATGTATTATCGGAAGGACCGCCGGCTACTATCCTGGGCCAAACATTTCCACCCTGCGACGGACCGGTTAATTTTGTAGTATTCTCAGTCCAACTTCCCGTTCCCATTGTATTACGTGAAACTAATTCAAGCTGTGATACTGTAGTGTTATGGCAAATTACCACCTCTTTATTTGCACCTGTTACGGCTATCGAAGGCCAGCCTGTTCTTTGTGATTCAATACGTGCGGAGGGCTGAGCGCTCCATGAAGTGCCGTTAAAATAGGCATATCCTGTACCCCGGTCAGTTGCAGGATCGGTAGGAGAAAATGTCCATACCGCTGCGACCGTTCCATCGCTCTTTTTGAATAAAGCATTGCGGGATGAAGCGTTTGTCTGAAGCTGATAAACTGTAGTGCCGATCTGAGCAGCAACCATTGATGAAGGAACGGCCGGTGCCTTTTTAGCGTTGGAAACAACAGCTTTCGTTTGAGATACTGCTGGTTTAGTATCATCAATTAACGTTCTGACATTGGTTCTTACACCAACATTTGCAATGGCAGCAGGAAGTTGGAGAGGTTTCGAAGGAGCAATAGTGTTTTGAGAATTACCGCAAAAAGCAGCTGTCAAAAATACTCCAAATAGTACTATTTGTTTCATGAAAAAATTAATGTTAAATTAAACAATAAAATGGTTTTTGTGCAATAGCTTACAATGTTACAAAACTTTAATAGAATAAAAAATCATTTTTTATCACAAAATTAGAAGTCTGACTAATGCCCGGCCCTGGTAATTACAAAATCCTGCTTCAAAAGGCTAACCCGTTTTTCAAAAAAACAGATAGAATAAAGTTATTGGTTTTGTAAATGGCCTTTTTGTGGCAATAGTTTTATTGCCACTCATCCTAAGATTAGGACAAAATTGCTTTCGAGTTCGATATTCCTAATGAACGGAGGCTTTGGATTATTAAATGGCAGCAATCCCCTGACGAAAGGTGTAGTTTTAATGCAATTAATAAAAAAATTAGTAAATGAATAAGGTGTTGATTTTCAATAAATTGAATTTATTATGATTCTCATTTACTTTAAGCGCTTTTTACTTAAATCGCTCAAACGTGGAAATAGCAGGGAAGGTCTTACTTTATCGTGTTTATAAAAATAGAAAACAATGACCAGAGTGGTGGCCATATAAGATGAGGAAGAAATAATACCCGCCCATAAAGAGGAATAGCCATACCTGACGGCAATTGTACTTAAGCCCAGCGTAACCAGTAAACCGGCAAAATTTCCCCATACTTCAACTTCATATTTCCCGATCCCTGAGAAATAATGGCCTACTATTAAAGCAATGTTATAAAACAAAACACCCGGAATGAGCGTATAGATAACTTGTTTAATATTCGTAAACTCAATTCCGAACAATGCAGTGTAAAATGCGGCAGGTAATAATGCCATTGTAATAACAGCAAGCAGGCATATCAGTAAACTTATTCTTGTAAGATTTACTGTCAGAGCTATGGATTGCTCACGATCGCCGGTATTCGAAATTTTAGCGTATTGAACCGATGATATGCTATTACTGATCAGCCAAATCGATTCGGCCAGTGAAACACCATTTGAATAGATGCCTAATTCACTATTTCCTGAAAAACGGCTAATCAGGTAATAACTTAAGCGCAGGCTCGCGAACTGTAAAATATGGCCAAGTTGATTGATACCGCCTAATTTGAAACAGTATATCAATGCATCCTTAAAAACTTTATCTGAGTGGATCGTTATCCTGTTCTTAAGAACAAAAAAGGTGCTTAACAGAAATGTTAGGGAAAAACTGCAGTAAAGTGTCCGTATATATGCATCAACACTTTTTGTTTTGAAAACCGTCAGGAACATAATTAAAACAACAGTTATAGACAGGGCTTTAACGAATGCAAGGATATTTACAGTTTTTATTTTTTCTTTCCCGAGCAATATGGTGTTGTTGATGCTGAAAAAAGAGTCGATCATTGCCAGAAGCAGCACATGTTTTTCAAATTCATGCGGCAGTATATCAAGAAAGTGCACAACCACGTACACAACAATACAGCTTAAAATGGTCCAGGAATAGCTGATAAGCAGCAGCGTATTTGTATTAAAGCGGGGGACGAGATAAACCAGTGTGGCTCCACCGACAATATTACAGGCAATTAAAAACATTGTGATGCTTGTGAGTATAAGACTTGCCTGTCCTTTTATCTCAGCGCCAAGAAAGCGGGAGAGGAGGATGACCACAAGCAGGTTCAATACTCCGATTAGAATTTTTGAAAAGAATGTAAAAGTGATGTTTTTAAGCATGCTGATCCAGTGCGGCTTTATATGCTGAATAAAAGTTTTTGCCGATCATTTCATAACTGAAATGTTTAACGGCGTAGGACCTTAACTTTTGTGAAGAGTAATTATTGCTGTGTTCCATCATTTTTTTCATCGCCATTACCAGTTCATTCTCATTCCTGGGCTTTACCAATATGCCGTTTTCTTCTGTTATGTGTTCGGCTATGCCGCCTACATTTGTTGAGATCACCGGAACTCCGCAAGCCATTGCTTCCGGGATGACACAGGGCAGATTCTCATAGTTACTGAACAGCACAAGGCAATCGGACTTAGCTAATTTTTCCGCGACACGGGCGGTAGATTGTGTACCTGTAAAAAAAACCTGGCTATTGTATAATCCCAGTTTTTCTGCATAGGTAATGTGTGGCTCTTGCTTACCATCACTAATAATGTGCAACTCAAAATCGGTTCTTATACTTTTAAGCTTTTCGGCCGCGCGCAGTATTCCCGAAACATTTTTATGTTCATCAACGGCATGGGAAATGTGAATGAAGATAAATTTGCTGTCCTTACGTTCTTCAAGGGCGGGTTTAAAAAGATCGGTATCGACCACATTGCCTACGATAAGATAATTGCCTTTAATGCCATGGCCGATGAGGGCGTTTTTCAGGTTTTCGGTTACCGGCATTAGAACTTCACTGCGATTAGCAATGAACTTATAGGTGGCATGTTGAAATGTATAAGGATTGAACAATGGGTTAGAGGGTAAAAAGCCGGTCCAGTTCTCTGTATAAACATATTTCAAACCTTTTGTTAATTTCAGGTACCATGCTATAATTCCGGCCCTGATCAATATGTTCAGGTGAATCAGGTCGGGTTTCCCTTTTTCCTCAACCAGTTTTTTATAGCCCAAAAGTGAAGCATGAAGGTATCTTCTGAACTTTTGAATGGAAGAGAATAATGGAGTAGTGGAGTCGATTTTTTTATAATACACAATAACGGTTAAAATGCCATTGATCATTTCAACGACCGGCTCATAATTTGAATTTTTAAGATTCGGATCTGGGCAGGCATAAACAACACTTACATCGCAAAATAAATTAGCCGCCTCGGCGTGTTTTTGAACAAAATTCCCAAGAGTCGGATCGGTGCGGTTAGGATACCATCCGGGCAGCACAAGTATGGAGTATCCTTTTTTGATCATGAGATCTTTTTATACTTCAGGCGTATGGAATTTCCGATCACAATAACATCGGAAAAAGCCATTGCCAGCGCGCCGATCATTGGATTTAAAAAACCCAAAGCGGCAATGGGAATGGCAACAACATTATAAAAGAAAGCCCAGAATAAATTTTGTTTTATGGTTATGAGCGTATGTTTGCTCAGGTTGTGCGCAAGCACAACCTGGGAAAGTGTTTTGCTGTTCAGTAAAATGATCTGTGCCGATTGGATGGCCGCCTGGGATGCATTCCCGATAGATATTCCAATCGTCGCTTTAGCCAACGCGGGCGCGTCATTGATCCCATCGCCCACCATTGCGGTAGGGCCTTCGTCAGATAATTGTTTGATTATGTTCAGTTTTTGTTCGGGACTTTGTTCACTGTAGACTTTACTGATTCCGGTCAGATCAGCCGCTATTCTACATTTGTCCGCTGTATCGCCGCTTAATAATACGGGAGTTATTCCATTCGCTTTAATTGCAGTTACAGTCGATTTTGCATCTGGTTTTAATTCATCCTCAATATCAACGGCAGCGAGCAAAGTTTCGTTCTTAATGAGATATATGTTATGTGAATTGTCGGCAGTTAAAGCGGAAGCGGTTTTATAGGAACCAAGCCTGTAGGTATTTCCTTCATTATCCGAAGCCATAACACCTACGCCTTTATGCTCATTAATGTTCAATAGATTAGTTCCGTTATGAGTAAAACGTAATTCCTGTACAATTGACCTGGCGATCGGGTGTGATGAACCGGATTCTAATTGCGAAAGAAGTTTTTTTACCTGGGCTTCATCGGCACTATTGAATAGATGTATTTTTCTGATCCTGAAATGCCCGGTGCTAAGTGTTCCGGTTTTGTCGAATACAATGTTTTTAATATCCGCGAAAATTTCAAGTGTGTTGCCTCCTTTAATAAGTATGCCATTGCGGGCTGCCCTTCCAATACCAACCATAAGCGCTGTGGGAGTGGCTAATCCCATCGCGCAGGGACAGGATATGACCAGCACGGCAATACTGTTCATCATTGCTTTTTGAGTTGATATATCAAATACAAACCGGGAAAGTATAAAGGTTAATACTGAAATGACAAGAACCACGGGAACAAATATAGCGCTCACTTTATCTCCGATCTTTTGAATGGAAGGCTTACTTACCTGCGCATTTTTAACCAATTGAATGATCTGCGACATGGTTGTTTCTTTACCCACGCGCTCTGCTTTCATCCTCAGATTGCCATCAACAATAGTAGTTCCGCCTGTTACAACGTCATTTATGTTCTTCTCAACAGGAATACTTTCACCTGTTATGGCCGATTCGTCGAGTGTTGCATTGCCTTTTATAATTACTCCATCAACTGGAACTTTATCCCCTGTATTTACCTGCAATACATCACCCTTGTTTATCTCCCTGAAATCAACTTCAACAAGGTGTTCGTGATCGCCATGCATAGTTACTTTCATAGCTTTTGTTTCCTGCAGTTTTGATAATTCACGAATAGCGGTAGTGGTTTGGTTAACAGAATTGTGTTCCAGTAAATTTCCGAGTAACACAAGGGTAATAATTGTCGCTGTTGTTTCGTAGAAAAGATAATTATGTATATCATGCGTTCCATAGTACATAATTGTACCAATAAGACTATAGATGAACGCAGATACAGAACCTATCATAATAAGTACATCCATATTCGGAAATCCTGTTTTGACAGAGCCCCATGCGCTTTTGCCAAAATGCATGAAGCCAACCGCAAATACCGGTAAGCATAACAATAATTGTACTATGGGATCTTGCAAAAAAGCAAAGGGCAAAAACATGTGCAAGAACAACGGTAGTGTAAAGGCGAGGCAGAAATAAAATTTTCGTTCAACAGTAGAGAGGCCGGTTGTTGGTTTAGGGGTTTCGGTATCTTCAACAACCTTATAGCCCAATGAATTGATACTATTAACAATTGCGGGTAGTTTTTCGGCCTGATCTAAGGTGAACAGGGCTTCGCCGGTCGAAAAATTGACATTGACATGTTCTCCGCCATTTTTTTCAAGGGTGCGGGTTATGCCCAAAGCGCAATTGGCACATGTCATGCCTTCTATCTTTAATGTGATATTCTCAGCGGAATCAGCCATCTTGTAGTACAAAGTTAGCTATTCCATCTCTTAATACCTCCTTAAACAGGTTTGGGATTTGTTGAGCTGTAAAATTGTTTTGTGGAATTTTATTGAATGTTGTATCTTCGTCGCCCATTAATGATAAATGGTAGCCGTAGCTCAGTTGGTTAGAGCATCAGATTGTGGTTCTGAGGGTCGTGGGTTCGAGACCCATCGGTTACCCAATAAAAATGCCCCTTTTTCAGGGGCGTTTTTATTTAAATAATTATTGATTCTCCGTCAACAACGGAGGTGTTTCATCAAGGGGAGTAACAGGTACCGCTGCCATATCCTCGCAGCGATTAAGAATATGTTCGTCCAGTTCGAGTAATGAAGCGATGGCTAATTGAGAATAATTTTGTGAAGAGTTTTTGAAATAACCGCAGCTGGTTTGCCAAACCTGTTTGATCAACTCCTGGTTACCTTCGATGGGACAAATTTTATCAATTACAGGAGCTACGTTTCCTGCGCCGGCATGGTACACATGTAATACCAACAGGCGGAACCAAAGGTCATTCTCATTATATTTTATGCCATTTCTGTTAAGGATATTTTTTGTTTCCGGCACACATATATTACGAATGAGTTTTGCAGCAGCCCAGGCCGATTTTTCGAAATCTTTACGTTCATCAACATGCTTATTTACTTTTAATCCCATACGGATAGCCACAGAGCGCATCAGCTGGAATGGTCCATACGCACCAGTGGTTGATTTTTGCATACGACCGGGACTTTCAATTAACAGGATAACCTGGGCATAAAAAGGATCAGTGTGTTCACGTTCAAATATTTTAATGGCCCTATCAATAGTTGATAGGACAGGTTCGATCTTATAGAAATCATTTTTGCCGGCAGTAAAAAGTATTTTATCATCGGTATTTAGGCAGTATGAATTTCTTAAGCTGTCGTATAAGCTGTTTTTGTATTGGTCATTCATCTTAAGCCATTCTTTGGCGGCAAATTTGCCAACCATGGTTCTGCTGCCTGCCACACTTAAATAGCCGGAATCAGGGGTGGTACGCATTATTTTACGCCAAAAACGTGCCTGGGGTAAGGTATCCCAGCGTTCCGCATAAACTGCATGATTGGAAAGAAATGAATAGGCGGCTGAATCGCACAAGCCTGAAACACAGACTTTATCGTTACTCATCCTGACGGGAGCCTGCGCCAGTACTGATGAATCAGCCAGTGCTGATAAGGCTATAACTGCTGTATATATTGATAAGTGCTTCATAAGAGGACTACAAGTTTAGCGCAGAATAGGGCTCTTAATTTGGTCCCCCGTTCGGTTTTATGAACCGTTGTACGTTGATAAAGTGGAAAAGGTTACAAATTTCTTGAATAGGGATCATAGGGGTGACATCGCTCAAAGCGCAATGTCATTAAGTTAAGCCCGAAGGGCTTGAATATAAATAACCGTCGGTGAAACCGGAGGAAAAAAATAACACAAGCCATTATCCAACCCTGAAAGGGTTGAATATCATCAATGTAAATATATTTAACCCTTTCAGGGCAATGTCATTAAGTTCTATATTATATTGCTCTTTTATAGTTAGTTAATGTTTGATGTTTCCCCAAAGGCTTGCTACGCATTTTTCTT
>JACPDY010000084.1 GCA_016183775.1 Bacteroidota bacterium | reverse complement strand
GCAGCTTTGGAATATAATGTTCCGCTTAAAGTAGTTGATGCCTCATGGTTTAGTGAAAAAACATGGAATCCACTTAAACTTATATACAGGGATCTTGGTATGGGTATCATCGCGATACGTCATGCAAAAAAGATAGGGGCCTCCGCGATCGCATGCGGGGTAAAGCCGTCCGATTTTGATGCATTACCCTGGTTGCGGTCATTCTTAAAAACAGGAGCACTAATTTTAAAATTGTTCAGTATAAAACTCCTATTACCATTGAAAGAAGAAATATGATGAAAATTATTTCTCAAGGGTAAATCAAATCGAAATTAAAATAAACTGTCTGAAAAAACTAACCCCATGATACGAACCAGCCGCGCAGTTGCCCAACAACAAATGGCCAAACAAACTGCAAGAGATAAAAGAAAAATGATCTTATTGCGCAGGAAGGGGCTATTCGCTTCTCCTGAAAACCAGGGTTTTGAAATAAAACGTGCATTTAACATAAAAGAACTTTTAAATGCATACAGGATTGTACATGATATTTTTGTTGAACAGGGGTTCATCAAACCCTATCGCAATGGAATGCGTATCAGACCTTTCGAATTCAGTAAACAAATCGCCACATTTATTGCATGTGCAGAAGATAACAAGGTACAAGGGGTTTTAAGTCTGGTACAGGATTCTAATATGCTTGGGCTACCTTCCGATGGGGCTTTTTTTACTGAAATATCGCAATTAAGAAAACAAAACAGGCGCATTGCAGAAGTTACTAACCAGGCTATTGTACAAAATCACCGGAGTACATGCATGACAACACAATTGATGCAAACCATCATAGCGCAAGCGCTTCTTAAAAAGAATACAGATTTGATTATTGCGATCTCTCCATCTGAATTAAATTTTTATAACGAGTTAATGACATTTGAATGTATCAGTGATATTAAAAGCTATTCTAAAGAAATAAATGACCCTGTTGTTTTAATGCGATTGGATATTGAGCAAATTCCTAAGATCGATAGCACATCGAATGAAGCTCAACTTTTCGCCAAACGTTATTTAATAGATAACAATCCTTATATTTTAAAGGTAGGCCAGTGGGAAGAAGAAGCCAGATTCGCGTTTGATGTTTCCTTTTTTTAATGCTATAAGTTGAAACACGAAAACCTGATGATCACCGGCAGCATACAATAATAAACTGATATTGAATAACACTGATCGCTTTCCTTTGTGCACAAAAAACAATTAAACTGACTGATATAAATTAGTTATGAATAACATCTCATCAAAAAATTATTGGGCGCTGATACTTGGAGGTTCCAGCGGTTTTGGTCTGGCTACCGCCCGTAAGCTTGCTGAGGAAGGATTCAATATATGCATAGTACATCGCGATCGCAGGGGAGCTATGGAGGCTATCGACCAGGCATTTGAAAAAATAAGATCCAAAGGAATTCAATTTGTAAGTTATAATGTAAATGCCCTTACTGCAGATGGACAGGCTGCGGTGATCAATTCACTTAATGAAATATTATCAGGGAATGGTAAAATAAGATTAGTGTTGCACAGCATAGCCTTTGGCAATTTAAAACCATTGTCACCAGTTACAGAAAAAACATATTTAAGGGATGAAGATTTTTCCGGAACAATATATGCAATGGGTACCAGCCTGATTAGCTGGATTCAGAAGCTATTAAAAGAAAATATGCTTGCGGAGGATAGCCGTGTAATTGCTCTTACAAGTGAAGGTAGCAGTATCGCCTGGTCGTTTTACGCGGCCGTATCCGCAGCCAAAGCCGCTCTGGAAGCCATATGCCGTAGCATGGCCCTGGAGTTAGCCCCTTATGGAATAAAAACCAATGTGATCCAGGCCGGGGTAACAGATACGGCTGCATTGAGGTTCATTCCGGGTCATGAAAAAATCAAAGCTTTAGCCATTACACGGAATCCTTTTCATCGTTTAACTACTACAGAAGATGTAGCTGATGTAATATTTCTTTTATGTACAGATAATGCCCGGTGGATCAATGGAAGTATTATTAAAGTAGATGGGGGAGAAAGTATAAGCGGAGTACATTAAAATTAAAGCAATGAATGATTTTGAAAATAATATGAGGCGAGTTGTTGTTACGGGTCTTGGCGTTGTTGCTCCTAATGGCAGTAATGTAAATAAATTTAAAGAAGCTTTGTACACAGGCAAATCAGGCATTAAACACATTGCAGAGTTACAACAAAACGCATTCGCGAGCCAGGTTGGAGGCATCCCCGTAATAGAAGAATCTAACTATTCAATGTATTTTAATCTTGGTCACCTTGGCAAACCAAGCTCGGCAATTTTATACGGTTGCATGGCCGCTGAAGAAGCCTGGCTGGATGCAGGGTTATCCATGGGCACAAAAGATTCAAAGCTTGTAAACTGGGAATCAGGAATTATTTTGGGTACAGGAGTTGGTGGCGCTGATGTATTAGGCAATAGTGTTGTTCCGCAGGTAAATGCCGGAAACGTAAAAAGATTAGGCAGCGCCGCGGTCGAACAAGTGATGGTAAGTGGTGCCAGTGCTTATGTAGGAGGCATGTTAAGCCTTGGAAACAAGGTTACAACTAATTCCAGTGCATGTAGCACCGGTACCGAGGCAATAATAGATGCATTTAATCACATTCAACGCGGCGAAGCAGACCGCATGTTGGCAGGAGGATGTGAAGCGTATTCACCATATATATGGGGCGGATTTGATTCTATGCGGGTGCTGAACAGAAATTCAAATAATGAACCTGAAAAAGCATCCCGGCCCATGAGCGCTTCCGCTTCTGGTTTTGTACCCGGAGCAGGAGCAGGAGTACTTGTGCTTGAAGAAATGCAATTTGCCATAGCAAGGAGTGCGCGCATCTATGCAGAGCTGTTGGGAGGAACGGTTAATTGTGGCGGACAGAAAAACGGAGGGAGTATGACAGCCCCTAATTCTGAGGCCGTTCAACGGTGTATTCGTGGAGCTCTGACAAAATGTAATATATCGCCAGATGAGGTAGATGCCATTAGCGGTCATTTAACTTCTACTATGGCCGATCCGCTGGAAGTGAGAAACTGGGCAGAAGCCCTGGGTCGCAAAGGAAAAGATTTTCCATTTATCAATTCCACTAAATCCATGATAGGGCATTGCCTTGGTGCGGCTGGAGGTATAGAAACAATAGCAGCAGTATTAGAATTATATGAAGAGTTTTTTCATCCTTCTATAAATTGTGAAGACCGACATGCTTCAATTGCAGCATTAATTGATCACGACAAAATTCCGCAAACGACAAAATGGAACGTTAAATTAAACATTATTGCCAAAGCCAGTTTCGGCTTTGGTGATGTAAACAGTTGTTTAATCTTAAAGAAGTGGAACAACAAATAAATAAGAATAAATACCATTAATAAAAATACAGTATGTTGTATTTACATGGGATAGGACATTTTTTTCCGGAGAACATCATCACCAATGATTTTTTAAGCAGTCTTAACATTGGTGTCGACATAAACTGGATTATTGAAAGGGTCGGCATTGAAGAAAGGCGAACCGTTTTACCTTTGGATTATATCCGTTCAACAAAAAACAAAGATGTAAGGGCAGCAGTTGAAGCTGCTCAATACGGCAACGCGGAAATGGGTAAACAGGCCGCATTGATGGCTATTGAAAGAGCTGGCATCCAGAAGCAAGAGATCGGCATGGTCATATCTTCCTCCTGTGTTCCTGATAGAAGTACTCCTGCAGAGGCTGCAACTATAGCCGCCGCACTGGAAATAGAATGCATGGCCATTGATATAAATACAGCCTGTAGCAGCTTTGGAGTGGTCAATAATTTATTGGACAATCTGAATAACTCTTTTATGCCGCTTTATGTACTGATAGTCAATGTAGAATCAATGACTAAGGTGGTCGATTATACTGACAGGAGTTCCGCCGTTTTATGGGGCGACGGATGCAGCGCAAGTATTATTTCTTCACGGGTAAAAAGCAATGTTCGGCTAAGCCGGTTTGGCAGCTGGAGCTCTCCTTCCCAATGTGAAAAAGTACGAGCCCCACGGGTTGGATATTTTTCCCAGGACGGAAATGCTGTCCAAAATTTTGCCATCAAAAATACAGTTGGAATGATAAAAGAATTAAGTCAAGACAAGGCTTATAAAACAGGTGATTTTCATTTTATCGGTCATCAGGCGAATTATAAAGTATTGACATCGGTTTGTCAACGCTGCGAAATCAGTGCAGAAAATCATTGGCATAATGTTATTCTTAAAGGAAATACAGGCAGCGCAGGGGCTCCTTCAGTACTGAGTATGAATTTTGAAAAATTAAAAATCGGAACAAATATTATTTTGGCAGTATTGGGTGCCGGACTTACCTGGTCATCCATGCTTATAGAAGTTAAAGCACAAGCAGATTAGTAACAGAAAGAATATAAACTGAACAAAAAATGATCATACAAATACGTCAACCATTATCAACGGGAGAAATAGTACACTTGCTGCCTCAGCAACCCCCTTTTCGCTTTGTTGATGAGATCATCCAGGTAAATGGCAACAATATCAGGGGGAAATATTGTTTTAAAGAAGATGAATTTTTTTACAAAGGACATTTTCCCAAAAACCCCGTAACACCAGGGGTAATACTTACCGAATGTATGGCGCAAATTGGTTTGGTGTGTATGGGAATATCATTGATTGGTGACAAAGAAATCATGAACTACGTAACACTTGTATTCACACAATCGGAAGTTGAATTTCTGAGAATTGTATACCCGGGTGAAACAGTAATTGTTGAAGCAGAGAAAATATTTTTTCGAAGAAATAAATTAAAATGCAAAGTAAAAATGATAACTCAACAGGGTGAAGAAATTGCCTCCGGAATTCTAAGCGGCATGTTTATTCCCCGTGATAGCAGCAATAATCAAACAACTAATCTAAACAACCATGAAAACAAGTAAAAATGCAGATGCTCAGGCCATCAGGGAAAAACTAATGGAGCTGATCAGGCAGTACGTGCCGGCAGAAATTAACCTCGATACTATTAACGACAATTCGGATCTGATAAAAGATCTGAAGATCAACTCAACCCGTTTTGTAGATATCATATTAGATATGGAAGATAAATTCGGTATCACTATTGATGACAAAACTGCCGATGGAATGCGGACTGTTGCTGACGCAATAGCAGTTGTCACAAAGCAAAAAACAACATAACATTCAGATGTTTATTGGGAACGATATTGTAAGCATAAAGCATGCTGTAGAAAACAAGCACTTTCTTACACAGCGCTATTTAAATAAGCTATTCACTCCAAAGGAGCAACGTTATATATGTTCAAGCAATATGCTTGCCTATGCAGCATGGCTTATATGGACAGCAAAAGAGAGTGCTTATAAAATATATAATAAGCAATCGGGCAAACGCATGTATTATCCTAAAAAATTTGAAGTAACTGTGAGTGATAACCAGCTTGTGCCATACATCCGGTCATTGAAAACCAACAATACAAAAGAAATGCAAGCCCTGACGTCATCCGGGGTATTATTATCGGGCCGTGTGCGTACGCCCCTAAAAAATGTTTTTGTATCATTTTTCCCGACTCATGATTTTATACATACGCTGGCGGCTGAGAATAACGCTCATCTCAAAAATATCCGATGGGGAATTGCATCTATCTCCTCCATAAAATACAAATCACAATCGTCACAGGTCCACCATCGCAAATGTGATATGCGTGTCGGGCGGAATGTCCTCGAGAGCCTGTTTGCCGACGATCTCGGGAATGAGCCGCGGGGCCAGGCCGCGGTTTGGCCCCTTGGTTGTCAGCATATCCCGCGTAAAGGTCTCGCCTTTTCGGATGCCACGAGTCGAGCAGATCGTCGGGCGCTTCTGATCGAACATCTTCAGCTCGCACGGCAAGACTTCTCGGCCATCTCGGAGTCCCTT